>DASWSY010000516.1:0-3802 GCA_036402415.1 Rhizobacter sp.
GAAGTCCAGGGGGTAGGTCGTGATGAGCGTCTCCACCTGCTTGGCGCCGAAGTCGAGCTGCTTCAGCCGCACGAGCAGCTTGCGCTCGAGATCGGGGTTCTTGAGTTCGCTGGCTTCGATCTTCAGATCGACCACCTCGCCGGTCGGCGCGATGGTGAACTTGAAGACCACCTTGCCATGCAGCGTGGGGTCGTCGCGAAGCGCGCGGTTGTAGATCGCGTAGATCGAGCCCTTGTTGCGCTCGAGCACGAGGCGCACATCTTCGATGGAGCGTGATGCCTTGCCGCTGCCGCCCTTTTGCAGCGTGCCGCCGCCACCGCCCTGGCCCGAGCCGGCGCCCGTGCCACCACGGCCACCACCGCCGAAGCCGCCACCACCTCCGCCACCCGCCACGCCTTCCACCAGCGTGGTGCCGCGGCCCGCGAGGCCGCCACCGCCGGTGTTGCGGCTGTAGCCGGCGGTGTTGATGCCACCGCTGCCGCCGGTCGCGTTCGACGTGATCATGGCGCGGTCGGGCGTGCCCTGGTCGGTACCGGCGCCGACACCCACCCCCACACCGGCCCCCACGCCGGGGCCTTGTTTGATGTTGGGGTTGAGCTGCACGGCAGTCGGTGCGCTGTGCATCTGGTTGAGCGTGTCCTTCATCGCCAGCAGGCCCACGCCTGCGGCCTTGCGGCGTGCGCCCTCGATCTCGCCCGGCGGCCGGTTCGGCTGCGGGTTACGGGCCTCGGGCACGGGCGCGGCCTTCTTCTGCGGTTCGGGGCGCACCGGCTCGGGGGTGCCGGGCTTGAGTTCGGGCTGCTCCTTGGCCGCCACGTCAGGCGCCTTGGGCTTGGGCGGCGGCGGCGTCTCGCGCTGCTCGATCATGAGCTTGGCCAGGCGGGGCGGCAGCTCCGCCGGCTTCGCGCGGTCTTCCTTCGGGGTCGGCATCAGCAGCAGGAAGAGGCAGATCAGCGCCGTGATCGCCAGCACCACGTTGAGGATGCGGCGGTAGCGCTTGTCGTCCTCGGGCACGCCGGCCCAGGCGAGGACATGCGGGCGGAAGGTGATGGCGAGTGCAGCCATGTCAGGTCTTCCTGTTCACTGCAAACGCGATCTCGGTGAAGTTCGCGCGGGCACTCGTGTACATCACCTTGCGCAAGAGGCTGTAGGGGATGTTCTTGTCGCCCATGATCGTGATGGCCTTGGTGTTGGCGTCCTTGTCGGCGCCGATCACCTGGCGGCTGGCGAGGATGTCGAGCTCGGCCTTGAGGCCGGGGATCAGGTCGCCCTGCGCGGCGTTGGCTTCGGCCACGCTCGCCACGCGGCGGCCGTCGACCACGATGTCGGCATCGCTCACCGCGATCACGATGGTCTCGCGCGGCGCCTTCTCGGCGATGGAGTCGGGCAGCTTCACCGCCTTGGAATTCGTCAGCACCTCGATGCCGGTGCTCGACATCAGGAAGAAGATCAGGATGGTGAAGATGTCGATCAGGGCCACGAGGTTCATGTCGAGGCCCGACTGGTTGCGCGCCAGCCGAGCGGCGCGCTTTTCGATCGGGGTCATTTTCATGGGCGACCGTCCTTACTTCTTCGGCGCGCCGGCGGCCACGCTGATGGGCGCGTCGCCGATGGAGATGTCGGGGAAGAGCTCGACATTGGGCGTCTTCGGGCCGGCGCCCGCGGGCTTGGCCTCGCGCACGGCATCCATCACCTGCACGAGCACGTCGTAGGCGGTGTTGGGCTGCGCGAGCACGCTCGCCGCCTTGGTGTCCGGGAACTTCGCCTTGATCTGCTGCATGAGTGCCGAGAGCGCGGCGAGGTCGTAGCCGGTGGGCGTGTTGCCGATGCGCTGGATCAGGCCGCCGATGCGGTCGCCGACCTCCAGCGCGTCAGGGCGGATCACGATCTCGAGCTTGAGCTCGTTGACCTTGAGCTGCTCGACGCCGGGTGCGTTCTGCGCGGGCAGCGAGAGCTCGAGCACCGCCAGGCGCGAGAACACCGCCGTGGACAACAGGAAAGGCACCAGCACCACGATCACGTTGATGAACGCGGTGACCTCCAGGTGCGCCACGGGTTTGCTGGGGCGTCGGATGGGCATGTCAGGGCCTCTTGGAGAGAGACGGGAACCAGGGATCGATCAACGCGCGCTGGCCTGCTGCTCGGCCTTGATGCGGCCGGTGACGTTGAGGAAGCTGATCTTGGCGGCCTCCAGGCCGTCGACGATCTCGGTGGTGCGTGCCTGCAGGAAGGCGTGGATCAGCAGGAACGGGATCGCGACCGACAGCGCGAACGCGGTGTTGTTCATCGCGATCGAGATCGACGCCGACAGCAGCTCGGCCTTCTCGGCCGGGTTGACCGCGGCCACCGCCGTGAAGCCCTTGATCAGGCCGATGATGGTGCCCAGGAGGCCCACCAGCGTGATCACGTTGGCGAGCGTGGCGATGTAGTGCGTGCGCTTTTCGAGGCGCGGCACGATTTCCATCATGCCCTCTTCCATCGCGGCGTCGATGTCTTCGCGGCGCGCGGGGCTCTGCATGCGCTCCAGGCCGTTGGCCACGATCTTGCCGATGGCGGCATCGGAACCGGACGCAGCGCTGTGCACTTCCTTGAAGCGGCCGTTCTGCAGCATGGGCAGCACCTTCGCCCAGAGCTTGCGGTTCTCGCTGCGCGCTCGCTGCAGGAACACATACCGCTCGATGGCGATGGCCAGGCCCACCGCCATGATGGCGATGCTGAAGTAGATGGCGACACCGCTGTCCTGGAAGAACTTGACAGCAAAATCGACGACGCTCATGGAAGTCTCCTGTGGGAACAGATCAAGAAAGTGAAAGGGTCAGGGCCGCGTGGTGGCGGCCGGCGGGGTGGTAGAGGGGATGGCCGCCTTCGCGGCAGCCGCCTGGACCTGGTTGTCGTACTGCACCTGGCGGCGGAACACGTCGCGGTCGACCGGCGCGAGCGCCTCGTCGAGCACGCTCGCCGGCGGCCTGCCCGAGAGCTCGCCCTGCAAGGGCTTCTTCCAGGGCACGATGTAGAGCACCTTGGGCAGCTCGCGGTTGCCGATGATCTTGGTGCCTTCGATGTCGGCCCGGTCTTGCGCGCAGACGGTGGCGGGCACGAGGGCCAGGGCGATCAGGATGGACGGCAGGCGCATGGTCATTCCTTTTCCTTGCGCGGCGCGGCGGGCGCGGCTGCGGCGGCCGTCGGCGGCTTGCGGTTCTTGAGGTCGGCCGCCCACTTGGTGACGGTGGCGTCGCCGCCCGCTGACATCGCGAGGTAGCGATCGTAGTGCTCGGCGGCGCGCTTCGGGTCCCAGAGGTAGAGGTCGTGGAGGATGCCGAGGTTGAGCACGGCGGCGGCGTAGTTGCCGTCGAGCTCGATCGCGCGCTCGTAGGCCTCGCGCGCCTTGGCGAACTGGCCCTGCAGGCGGTAGGTGATGCCGAGCTGGTTGAAGTAGACCGGCTGCCGGGGGCTCAGCCGGGTGGCCTGTTCGAGCGCCGCGGCCGACTCGGGCAGCTTGTTGGCCTGGCGGTAGATGAGGCCGAGGTTGGCATGCGCACCGCCCAGCTCCGGATGGAACTGGATCAAGGCCTTGAAGCCACGCTCGGCGTCGTCCATGCGGCCCGAGCGCATGGCACGGCGCGCGTCGTCGAAGGCGCGCTGTGCGGCGGGCGGGACGGGCGCGAGTTCCGGCTCCGCGGGCTTGGGAGCGGGTGCCGATGCGGGGGCGGCCGCAACCTGCGCGGCTGCAATCGGTTTGACCAGCGCCACGGGCTCCGGCGCACGCTCGGCTTGGGTCTGCGCCGGCGAGGCGCACCCGACC
>DASWSY010000517.1:0-2726 GCA_036402415.1 Rhizobacter sp.
CTCCCGACCTTCGCATTACGAATGCGCTGCTCTACCAACTGAGCTACACCGGCGTGAAGCGCGCGATTATAGCGGGCTCCCGTGCCATCATCGGGTCTGCGTGCACACGATGGGGCAAGTGATGGAGCCGGGCGACAAACATCACGGTTACTGGCGGTCGAACCTGCGGGTCACGGGGGCGCTCGTGGGCCTCTGGTTCTTCGTGACTTTCGTGGTCGGATGGTTCGCGCGCGACCTCGACTTCAACTTCTTCGGCTGGCCTTTCAGCTTCTGGGTGGCCGCGCAGGGCGCCCTGATCGTCTACGTGCTGATCATCGGCTTCTATGCCTGGACCATGAACCGCCTCGACCGCCGGCACGGCGTGGCCGACGATGAGTGATCGGCCTCGCCTTCAGGCGTAGGTGATCCAGGGCTGGTGCTCCGCGCCGTCGAGGTGCGGCAGCGTGTTGTAGGTCACCAGCGAGTGCCGCTTCGGAGTGAAGGTGAGCTCGGTGACCGAGCTGTTGCGGATGCGCAGGTTCAGTTCGATCATCGCGTTCGCCGGTGCGCCCAGCACATGCGCCACCACCGTCGAGATCGGGCCGCCGCTGGAGACCACCAGCACGTTCTTCCCGTAGTGCGTCGCGCGTACATGGTCGAGCGCACTCGTGATGCCGGTGACGAAATCGGCGTGGCTGATCATGCCTTCGGGTTGGGTCCTGCCTTCGATCCACGCGGCCAGCCCGTCGCGCAGCAGGCGGAAATGCTCCCGCACGAGTTCGGGCGTGGTCGGCTTCGCGAGCGGGCCGGGGTGGATGGCCTGCACCACCGCCTTGCTGTCGTATTCGTTCAGGCCGGGCCAGGAAAGCGGGTCGATCTCGGTCTGCAGACCTTCGGCGATGCAGGCGAGCGACTGCTTCTGCCGCTCGAGCGTGCCGACGAGCGCGGCATCGAAGCGCACGCCCTTGTGCCGGAAGTATTCGCCCAGCCGCACGCACTGGCGCCGGCCGAGGTCGCTGAGCATGTCGTAGTTGTCGGCGCCGAACGAGGCCTGGCCGTGGCGCACCAGGTAGACGGTGCCCATGCTCAGGCGCTCTTGGCTGAGTGGTCGGCTTCGAGGTGGTAGGCGGTGATGCGCTCGACCTCGTGCTTCGAGCCCAGCACCACGCTCACGCGCTCGTGCAGCTTGCCGGGTTCGAGGTCGAGGATGCGCTGCTTGCAGTTCGTGGCCGCACCCCCCGCCTGTTCGACGAGGAAGCCCATCGGATTGGCCTCGTACATCAGGCGCAGCTTGCCGGGCTTCTCGGGCTCGCGCTGGTCCCAGGGGTACATGAACACGCCACCGCGCGTGAGGATGCGGTGCACGTCGGCCACCATGCTGGCGATCCAGCGCATGTTGAAGTCTTTCCCGCGCGGGCCGGTCTTGCCGGCCAGGCATTCGTCGATGTAGCGTTTCATGGGCGGTGCCCAGTGGCGCATGTTGCTCATGTTGATCGCGAATTCCTTGGTGTCTTCCGGGATCTTCACGTCTTCGGCGGTCACGACCCAAGAGCCCTGCTCGCGGTCGAGCGTGAACATCGTGACACCGTCGCCCACGGTCAGCACGAGGGTGGTCTGCGGGCCGTAGACGCAGTAGCCGGCGGCCACCTGCTGCCGGCCGGGTTGCAGGAAGTCCTTCTCGCTCACGCCTTCGTGGTCGTCGGGCTTCTTGAGCACCGAAAAGATGGTGCCGATGCTCACGTTGACGTCGATGTTCGACGAGCCGTCGAGCGGGTCGAACAGCAGCAGGTATTCGCCTTGCGGGTAGCGGTTGGGCACCACGTAGATGCCTTCCATCTCCTCGCTGGCCATCGCGGCGAGCGCGCCGCCCCACTCGTTGGCCTCGATCAGCACCTCGTTGGCGATGATGTCGAGCTTCTTCTGCACCTCGCCCTGCACGTTCTCGCTGCTGGCCGAGCCCAGCACGTCGCCCAGCGCGCCCTTGTTGACGCTGATGCTGATGCGCTTGCAGGCGCGGGCCACCACTTCGATCAGCAGGCGCAGTTGCGCCGGGATGTGCCCGTGCTGGCGCTGCTGCTCGACGAGGTACTGCGTGAGGCTGACTCGCTTCTGGCTCATGGTGTGGTGGTTTCCTGTTGAAGGGCGCGATTGACGATCTCGGCAACGTCGCTCGACAGATCCGGCTTGGCGGCCACACGGCGCAACGCTTCGGCGGCGGCCGAGCGGTAGGGCTCGGCGAGCTGCGTCCAGCGGTCCATCACGCGCGCCAGGCGGGCGGCGAGCTGCGGGTTGATGCTGTCGAGCTCGAGGATGCGTTCGGCCCAGAACACGTAGCCCGCCGCATCGGCGCGGTGGAAGGCGGCCGGGTTGTTCATGCACAGCGCGGCGATCAGGCTGCGCGCGCGGTTCGGGTTCTTGAGCGAGAAGTCGGGGTGCTTGAGCAGGAGCTTCGCGCGCTCGAACACACGCCCATCCTTCTCGGGCGCGGTGGCCTGCAGGGCGAACCACTTGTCGATGACGAGGGCTTCGTCCTTGAACATCGTGTGGAAGCGCTGCAGCGCGAGTTCGGCCAGCTCGGAATGCGCATGCACGAGCGCGACCAGCGCGCCCAGGCGGTCGGTCATGTTGCCGGCATCCTTGAAGCGCTCGTAGGCGCGGCCCGGCCAGAGCGCGTCGTGGCGGGCGACGGCATCGCGGCACAGCATCGCGAGCGCCAGGTTGGCGAGCGCACGGCGGCCGGCGGAGAT
>DASWSY010000518.1:0-3646 GCA_036402415.1 Rhizobacter sp.
TTGGCCTGCATGTGCTCGATGATCGCCTTCACCGGCGCGAAGCCGGTGCCGCTGGCGAGCAGCACGATGGGCTTGTCGGTGTCCTCGCGCAGGAAGAAGCTGCCGAAGGGCCCTTCCAGGCGCAGGATCTCCTTTTCCTTCATCGCACCGAACACGTGGTCAGTGAAGAGGCCGCCCGGCATGTGGCGGATGTGCAGCTCGATGCCGGGCTTGTCGCGCTGCGCACTCGGCGCATTGGCCATGCTGTAGCTGCGGCGGGCGCCGTCCTTCAGGATGAACTCGATGTACTGGCCGGCGCGGTACTGCAGCGTATCGTTGGCGGGGAGCTGTAGCTGGAGCACCGCCACATCGGGCGCGGGGCGGGTGATGGTGGTCACCCGGCAGGGCATCTTGCGCACCGGAAACTCACCGGCGCCGGCGACGGTGCGTGCTTCGAGCACGATGTCGGTCTGCGCCGCGGCGCGGCAGGTGAGGGTGTAGCCGGCCTCTTCTTCGGCCGGCGTCAGTGCCTTGACCTGGTGGGTGCCGTGGATCACGCGGCCTTCGAGCAGCTTGCACTTGCACGAGCCGCAGGCGCCGTCCTTGCAGCCGTAGGGCAGGCCCACGCCCTGGCGGATGGCGGCCAGCAGGATGGGTTCGTCGCGGTCGACCGAGAAGCTCACGCCGCTCGGCTGCACCGTCACTTGGAACGTCATGGGATAACCTTTTCCGAACAGCCCCCAATTTTGCCCGCTCCCCCATGACCTTGCCCCTTGCCTTCAGACGACCGACCCTGCTCATCGTGGGCTGCGGTGACGTCGGCCTGCGGGTACTGCGCCTGCTCGCCGGCCGCTACCGGCTGCTGGTGCTCACCTCCAGCGCCGCACGTGTGCCGGCCTTGCGCGCGGCCGGCGCGGTGCCGCTCGTGGGCAACCTCGACGACGCGGCCAGCCTGCAGCGCCTCGCAGGCCTGGCCGACGCGGTGCTGCACCTCGCGCCGCCCCAGCCCGAGGGCGCCATCGACCGGCGCACGCAGCGGCTGCTGCAAGCCCTCGCGCGCCAGGGCCGCGTGCGGCGCGTCGTGTACGCCAGCACCACCGGCGTCTACGGCGATGCGGGCGGCGACCGTTTCGACGAGCGGCGTGCGGTGGCCCCGTCCACCGACCGGGCGCGCCGGCGTGTCGATGCAGAGACGCGCGTGCGCTGGTACGGCCGGGCCTTCGGTGCACGGGTGACCGTTCTGCGCATCCCGGGCATCTATGCCGGCGACCGCGAGGGCGGCCATCCGAGCGACCGTCTCGCGCGGGGCACGCCGGTGCTGGTGCCGGCCGATGACGTCTACACCAACCACATCCACGCCGACGACCTGGCCCGCGCCTGCGTGGCCGCGCTGCACCGTGGCCTGCCGCAGCGCGTGGTGCACGCGAGCGACGACACCGAGCTGAAGATGGGCGACTACTTCGACCTTGCGGCCGACCTGAGCGGCCTGCCGCGCCCGCCGCGCATCACCCGCGCCGAAGCGGCCGAACGCCTGTCGCCGATGCAGTTGTCGTTCTGGAGTGAATCGCGCCGGCTCGACAACCAGCGCCTCAAGCGCGAGCTGCGGCTGAAGCTGCGCTATCCCACCGTGCGTGACGGGCTGATGGCCTGAGGGCGAGGGATCAGCGGCGGCGCTTGCCGAAGGGCGGCAGGCCGCGCCAGAAGCGGATCGTGAGCCAGCCGCCGAGCATGCCGCCGAGGTGCGCGAGCGAGCCCAGGTCGCCGGTCCAGCTCAGCAGCAGCGCGATCACGCCGAACACCACCACGAAGACCTTCATCTTCATCGGGATGGGCGGGAAGAGCGGCATCACCGTGCGGTCGGGGAAGTACATCGCCGCGGCGATCAGCAGCGCGTAGAGGCCCCCCGAAGCACCCACCAGTCGGCTCATGCCCGCGCCCGGCAGCGCCGTGGCGATCATGAACAGGAGCCCGCCGAAGATCGCGCCGATGGCCAGGAACACGAGGTAGCGCTTGCGCCCCCACAGCAGCTCGAGCTCGGCGCCGAACATCCACAGGCCCAGCATGTTGAAGAAGAGGTGCAGCACGCTGCCGTGCAGGAAGGCGTAGCTCAGCATCTGCCACGGCATGAAGAAGCCGCTGCCCAGCGGGAACAGCGCGAACCAGCGGTCGACCAGGGGCGTGAACAGTTGCAGGCAATAGATCGCCGTGCAGGCCAGCATCAGGAACTGGGTGATCGGTGGAATCGGGGGCATGCGCGCTGTTCGTAAGGGCGGAAAGCCGCAAGCGTACCCGGTTTGCCTGTCGGCACCGAAAGACCGTGTGGCAAAATCGCGCGCTCTGTGCACCGGCCTCGGTGGCGAAATTGGTAGACGCGCGGGACTCAAAATCCCGTTCCGCAAGGAGTGTCGGTTCGATTCCGACCCGAGGCACCACCCCCACTTCGGCCTGCGCGCCCGCACCGGCCACCCGGGCAAGCGTCCCCTGCGACAATGGACCGCAGGAGAGACCACCGTGCATTACAAGACCATCGAAGACACCATCGGCCGCACTCCGCTCGTGCGGTTGGTGCGCGTGCCAGGCGCCGACAACGATCGCCGCGGCAACGTGATCCTCGGCAAGCTCGAAGGCAACAACCCGGCCGGCTCGGTGAAAGACCGGCCCGCCATCAGCATGATCCGCCGCGCCGAAGAGCGTGGCGACATCAAGCCCGGCGACACGCTGATCGAAGCAACCTCCGGCAACACCGGCATTGCGCTCGCGATGGCCGCGGCCATCCGCGGATACCGCATGGTGCTCATCATGCCGGAGGACCTCTCCATTGAACGTGCGCAGACCATGAAGGCCTTCGGTGCCGAACTCGTGCTCACGCCGCGAAGCGGCGGCATGGAATACGCACGCGACCTCGCCGATCAGATGGCGCGCGACGGCAAGGGCCGTGTGCTGGACCAATTCGCCAACGCCGACAACCCGCGCGTGCACTACGAGACCACCGGCCCCGAGATCTGGGAAGACACCGCCGGGCGCATCAGCCATTTCGTGAGCGCGATGGGCACCACCGGCACCATCACCGGCGCTTCGCGCTTCCTCAAGGAGAAGAACCCGGCGGTGCGCATCATCGGTGCGCAGCCGGCCGAGGGGTCGCGCATTCCCGGCATCCGCAAGTGGCCCGAGGCCTACCTGCCCAAGATCTACGACCCCACCCACATCGACGAGACGGTGAGCGTCTCACAGGATGCGGCGGAGGACATGGCACGCCGCCTCGCACGCGAAGAGGGCATCTTCGGCGGCATCTCGGCTGCTGGCGCGTGCTGGGTGGCGCTCGAGATTGCGAAGACGGTCGAGAACGCGACCATCGTCTTCGTGGTCTGCGACCGTGGCGACCGTTATCTTTCCACCGGGGTGTTTCCCGCATGAAGCACCAGTTCAACTACTGCCCCAACTGCGCCACCGAGCTGCAGCAACTCGTCGCCGAAGAAGATGGCGGCCCGAAGACGCGCACGCGTTGCCCGGTGTGCAACTGGACGCACTGGAACAACCCGACGCCGGTGCTCGCGGCCGTGATCGAGATGCCCGACCGCAACGGCGAGCTGCTGCTGGCGCGCAACGCCGCATGGCCGGGCCGATTCTTCGGCCTCATCACGGGCTTCATGGAAGCGGGCGAGACGCC
>DASWSY010000519.1:0-3500 GCA_036402415.1 Rhizobacter sp.
GGGGTCGCCTTTTCTTTGGTTACTTTCTTTTGGCGAAGCAAAAGAAAGTGACTGCGCCGCCGGGCGCACATCCCGGCGCGGCCTCACGCAGTGAAAACCTATTCAACCTGCGAAGCCGCCGTCAACGCCGACAACACACACCGATTGATCTCAGACACGCTGAGCATCAACGTATCCGCCGCCGAACGAAAGTCGTACAGCGACTCGTTCTCCACCGCCTGCACCAAGGCAAAGTAAGGCTGGTACGGCCCCGACCCATCCACCAGCGCCTGGTACACCCGCTCCGGCACCGGAATCGTCTTCAGCAGTTCCGAGAACGGCTGCTTGAACATGCGGTCGAGCAGCGAGAACACCCCGCAGATGAACATCTCGTTGCGCATCTCCTCGTCGCCGGACGAGCGCACCAGCTCTTCCATCAGCAGCCCGCGGCGCACGGCCGCGAACATCACCGGCTTCATGTTCGAGTCCTTGCCCGCGGTCGCGAGCAGCAAGGCGAGCCAGCGCTTCAGACGCTGGTAACCCAGCATCATGATCGCGTGCCGGAAGGAACTGATCTCCACGCGCAACCCGAAGGCCGGCGAGTTGATGTAGCGCATGAGCTTGAAGGCGAGCGAGGGGTCGCGCTTGAGCGTGCCTTCGAGCTTCTCGATCGGCTCCTGCTTGTCCACCCGCTGGATCAGCTCCACGATCACCTGCATCTCGGTCTGCGGCTGCTTGCTCGCGCCCTTGGCCTGGGCCTGCTCGATCGCGTCGTCGATCGGCCAGCCCAGCACCGCGGCCGCGCCGCGGGTGAAGCTCGCCTCCATCTCGACCAGCGTGCGCACGCCCGACTGCACGTGCGGGATGTTGCGGATCACGCCGGCCGGCGGCGTGGCGCCGGCTTCGTTGATGCGGCGGTCGTCGGCCAGGTCGATGATGGAATAGGTGAAGCACGGCAGCACCTCGCGTGGCAGCTCGCTCAAGGGGCGGCCCTTGATCAGCAGCGTGGTGCCGGCGGCGTGCAGGTTCTGCAGCGCGACGATGTTGCCCGGGTCGACCGCCATGAAGGCCGGCACCTCGACCATCAGGTTGGGCGAGGGCGAGGCACGCAGCAGGTCCTGCAGCAGGCTTTCGCTCGCCACGTTGAGCGAGGCCTTGCCGCCATCGGCCGGCCACACGCCGCCCACCGCGTGCAGGAGCTGCGCTACGTCGGGCGTGGCATCGGGCTTGAGTGGCACCACCGTGAGGCGCGTGGCCGACACGGCGCGGCTGCGGTCGATGAAGGGGGAGTAACCGAGGGCGATCTGGCCCAGGATGGTGGTGTCGTTCACGTGCCGCGCCTCTTGCTTCCTGCCTGCGTTGCGGCTGGCTCAGGTGATGTAGTTGAAGAGCGACATCTTCTGCACCAGCGAGTAGCTTTTGAGCGCCGCATCGTAGCCCGTTTGCTTGTTCTGGAAGTCGGAAATCGCCCTCACCATGTCAAGTCCTTCCGCATTGGTGCGGTCGGTCTGTGCAGCAAGTCGCAGATCGTCGAGCCGGCCGGTGGCGCTGTCGATGCGGTTGAGCGTCTCGCCCACCTGCGCACGCACCGATTGCATCTGAGCCATCGACGAGTCCACCGCCGCGAGCAGGGCCGAGTTGGTCTGGGCGATCTGCGAGGGCGTGCGCAATGGCGTGTTGAGCGCGGCCACCGCCTGGTCGATCGCGTCGAAGATGTTGAGGTCGGAGGTCGAGGGCGCAAGGTCGAAGCTGTCGCCGTCGGCGGGCACGCCGCTCACGGTGGCCGACAGGCCGTCGATCTCGATGGCGCGGCCGGACACGTAGGGCACGCCGGCGATGGCGGTCGGGCCGCCGTTCTGCAGCACCGAATAGGTGACCACGCCGCCGGCCTCGGCGAAGACGATGCTGTAGCTGTCGCCGGTGAGCTGGCTCGGGTCGGTGACGCGGCCGGTGTCGATCCACGACTGGCCGGTGTTGGCCGAGGCAGGGCTGGTGACGAAAACGCCGTTGCCGGTGCGCCCGCTGACCCAGGCGGCGCGGCCGTCCACGCTGAGCGGCAATGGGTCGCCGGAGGCCGCGTCGATCTGGCCCGAGCTGCCCTGGTAGCTCACGCCGCCGGCGGCGTCGAGAAACGGCGCATGGTCGGGCGACTGGCCACCGAAGAGGTAGGAGCCCGACCCGTCCTGCCGGTTGGCGACGGCTAGAAGCTGGGTGCGCAGGCCGGCAATCTTGTCGGCCTGGGCCCGGCGCTCCTGGTCGCTGTAGCTGCCGTTGCCGGCGGCGACCATCGCCTCGCGGATCTGCTGCAGCAGGTCGCTCGCGTCGCCGAGCGCGCTCTCGGCGAGCTGCATCGCGTTCTGGCTCGCGTTGACCGCGCGCTGCATCGCGTCGGTGTGCTTCTCGGCGGCCAGCGCCCGCTCGGCCCGCGCGGCCGCAGCCGGGTCGTCGCTCGCGCGGTTCACGCGCTTGCCGGTGGTGAGCTGCTCCTGCGCCGTGGCGAGCTGCGTCTGGCGCTTGATCAGCGACTCGACGGACGCATCGAAGGAGTTGGCAGTGCTGACGCGCATGGTGGAAGCCCTTCAGTCGATTCGTTCAGCGCCCCGTCATCTCGAGCAGTGTGTCGAAGACGGACGTGGCCACCTGCAGCATCTTGGCCGCTGCCTGGTAGCTCTGCTGGAACTGGATCAGGCGCGCCGCCTCCTCGTCGAGGTTGACGCCCGCCTTGTTGGCGCGCGCGGCCTCGGCGGTCTGCGCCATGGTGTTGGAGATGTCGGCCGACGAGCGTGCGCTCTGCACGCGCACGCCGATGTCGGAGAGCGCGCTCGCATACGCGTCGGTGATGTTGCGCCACGGCACGAGCGTGCCGCCCGAGAGCGTCATCGCGCCGATGAAGGGCGAGCTGCCCAGCGCCACGAAGGCGTTGGCGTTGCCGTTGTTCGAGGCGGGCGACGTGGTGCGGCCGACGTCGATCACGTCGCCATCGCGCGGTACGCCCGAGAGCGCGAGCGAGAAGCCGTTGAGATCGATCGGGTTGCCGGCCGTCCACGTGCCGGTGCCGCTCGACACCACCGCATTGCTCGCGTCGAGCATGTCGTAGTTGTAGTCGCCGGTGTCGGAGTTGAAGGTGATGCGCACCGACAACGACGGGTCGTGCGCGGCGGCGTCGACGACGCCCAGCGAGGCCATGCGCGCCGTGCCGGTGTTGTTGACCGCAAAGGTGCTGGTGACGGCCGCGGCCGCGGCGATGCCGCGCGGATCGGTCATCACGGCGCGCATGTCGGGCGCGGCCTGGCCCACGGCCTGCAGCAGGAAGCGGTCGCCCGCGGCGGCGGTGCCGGCGGTCATCTGCAGCGTCATGCCCTCGACCTGCACGCCGGCCGCAAGGGTCGCCGCATCGAAGGGACTGCCCTGCACGGCGGCGCCGTCGGACAGGCGCGTGAGCGTGTAGTTGCTGCCGTCGAAACGCAGCTCGTAGTCGCTTGCCTGCAGGTGGGTGAAGTCGCTCACCGCCAGGCTGAAGG
>DASWSY010000520.1:0-3924 GCA_036402415.1 Rhizobacter sp.
GCAGAACAGCCCGCAGTTCATGATCGGCTACTACGCCATCCTGCGCGCCAACGCGGTGGTGGTGCCGGTCAACCCGATGAACCTCACCGGTGAGCTCAAGCACTACGTGAGCGATGCCGACGCCAAGGTCGCCATCACCACGCAGGAGCTCTACCCGCGCCTCAAGCCGCTGCTGCAGCCGGGCGGCGACGAGCACACGCTGGAGCATGTGATCGTCGGCGCCTACAGCGACTACCTGCGCGAGAAGACCACGCTCGCCGTGCCCGACTTCGTGGCCGCCCCACGCGTGCCGATCGCCGACAAGGGTGTGACGCCGTGGGTCGACGCCCTCGCCAAGGGCTTGAAGCCCGGCCCGCTCACGACCGGCCCCGACGACCTCTGCGTGATGCCCTACACCTCGGGCACCACCGGCCACCCCAAGGGCTGCATGCACACGCACCGCACCGCCATGTACAACACCGTGTCGGGTGGCGTGTGGGGCCAGACCAACCAGGGCACGGTGTCGATGGCGGTGCTGCCGCTCTTCCACGTGACCGGCATGCAGGCCAACATGAACGCAGTGATCTACGGCGGATCGACCGTCGTGCTGCTGCCACGCTGGGACCGCGACGCCGCGGCCGAGTGCATCCAGCGCTACCGCGTCACCGGGCTCGGCCTCATCACCGCGATGGTGGTCGACTTCGTCTCCAACCCCAGGCTCGACAGCTACGACCTCTCCAGCCTGCGCAAGATCGGCGGCGGCGGTGCGGCCATGCCCAAGGCGGTGGCCGACATCCTGGAGAACAAGCTCGGCCTCAAGTACGGCGAGGGCTACGGCATGTCGGAAACGCTGGCCGCCACGCACATGAACCCGCCCGACCGCTCGAAGAAGCAGTGCCTGGGCATCCCGGCCTTCGACGTCGATGCCCGCGTGGTCGACCCCGTCACGTTCAAGGAGCTGCCCCCGGGCGAAACCGGCGAGATCATCGTCAGCGGCCCGCAGGTGATGACCGGCTACTGGAAGAATCCCGACGCGACGGCCCAGGCCTTCGTCGAACTCGACGGCAAGCGTTTCCTGCGCACCGGCGACCTCGGGCAGACCGACGAAGAGGGCTACTTCTTCTTCATCGACCGCCTGAAGCGCATGATCAACGCGAGCGGCTTCAAGGTCTGGCCCGCCGAAGTGGAAGCGCTGCTGTACCAGCACCCCGCCATCCAGGAGGCCTGCGTCATCGCCGCCAAGGACGCCAAGCGCGGCGAGACGGTCAAGGCCTTCATCGTGCTCAAGCCCACGCACAAGGGCCAGGTCACCGAAGACGAGATCATCCAGTGGGGCCACGACAACATGGCCGCCTACAAGAGCCCGCGCATCGTCGAGTTCGTCGACGCGCTGCCCAAGTCGGGCACGGGCAAGGTGCAGTGGCGCGAACTGCAGGAGCGCGAGAACGCCAGGTCGGCGGCCTGATCGCCCCTCCCCGTGTTTGGGTGCGGCAGGGCAGCTATGCTGGCGGCCCCGCTCTCGCGCCCCCTCCATGAACCGCTTCGATCCCAAGGCGATCATCGTCGCCATGCTGCTCTCGCTCGCCCTCGACGTGGTGGGCAGCATCGCCCTGGTGGCGGGCTTCGGGGTGGAGGTGTCCGAAGGCATGACGCAGGAGGAGGTGAACGCCGCCGTCCAGGCCGTCACCACCACCGGCGGCTTTCTCTTCGCCGCGCTGCTCTACGGCACGGCCACCACGGTCTTCGGCGGCTTCGTCGCCGCGCGGCTGGCACGCAGCCATCCCTACTTCAACGCGCTGGCGGTGGGGGTGCTGGGCGTGGTCCTCGGGGTGCTGCTGGGCGGCGAGGCGCCGTTCTGGTTCGAAGCGCTGGCCTTCCTGGTGAGCGTGCCGGCCGCGCTGGCCGGCGGCCACCTGGCGCTGCGCCGCAGGCCCGGCCGCAACCAATGAAACAAAGCCGCGGCCGCGCTGAAACACCCGGTTGACATCCGGGCGGCACAGTGACGGCACGCCATCGCCGCCCCCGCCCCATGAACGACTCCCTCTTCCTGCCGCGCGAGCTGTTCGAGCCGCCGAGCCCCGCCGTCCCGTCGCCCAGCGCCCCGGCCCCACGACGTGGCACCGTGCAGTTCACGAGCGGCGCCGACGTGGCGGCCGACCTGCTGCAGGCCATGCGCCCCGACGACACGCCCGCCTTTGTCGAACGCCGCCGCAGGCCGCGCACCGGCAAGCCCTTCGACACCACGCGCTGAACGACGTGCGCTGAGGCCCTCGCGCCACACGCGGCAGGCGGGCCGCGTCGCACCCGATGCGCTGTCACGCATCAGCCGGCAAACTCGGGCTCCCACACCAGGAGCCCGCATGGCCTTCTTCCCCCAAGATGCCCTCAACGACGGCGTGCGCAAGCGCGAGGTGTTCGGCTGGGCGATGTACGACTTCGCCAACTCCGGCTACACCACCGTCGTGCTCACCGCGGTGTTCAACGCCTACTTCGTTGGCGTGGTGGCCGACGGCGCACCCTGGGGCACGCTCGCATGGACGCTCGCGCTCGCCGCGTCCAGCGTGATCGTGATGCTGGTGATGCCGGCGCTCGGGGCCTACGCCGACCTGCGTGCCAACAAGAAGAAGCTGCTGGCCGTGACCACCGCGCTGTGCGTGGCGTCGACCGCGATGCTCGCGTTCTCCGAGCGGGGCGACGTGGCCTGGGCGGTCGCGGCGGTGGTGCTGTCCAACACCTTCTTCGCCTTCGGCGAAGCGCTGACGGCGGCCTTCCTGCCCGAACTCGCCAAGCGCGATGCCATGGGCCGCGTGTCGGGCTGGGGCTGGAGCTTCGGCTATTTCGGCGGCATGCTGTCGCTCGGGCTGAGCCTGGCCTACGTGCTCGCGGCCCAGGCGCGGGGCGAGCCCGCCACCTCCTTCGTGCCGGTGACCATGCTGATCACTGCCGGCGTGTACGGCGCGGCCTCGCTCGTGACCTTCGCGCTGCTGCGCGAGCGCGCGGTGCCCCAGGCCCAGGCATTGCGCGAGGCCGGCCTGCGCGCCTCGCTCATGCGCCTGGCCGCCACCTGGCAGCGCGCACGGCTCTTCCGCGATTTCTCCTGGCTGCTCGCCTGCGCCGTGTGCTACCAGGCCGGCATCGCCGTGGTGATCGCGCTGGCCGCGGTGTACGCTGAACAGGTGCTGGGCTTCCAGCAGGCGCAGACCATGATGCTGGTGTTCCTCGTCAACATCGCCGCGGCGCTCGGCGCCTTCGGCTTCGGCTACTGGCAGGACCGCATCGGCCACAAGCGGGCGCTGGCCGTCACGCTGGCAGGCTGGGTGGTGATGACGGTGCTGGCCGTCCTCGCCACCGGCCCCGGCCTCTTCTGGGTGGCCGCGGTGATCGCCGGGCTGTGCATGGGCTCCAGCCAGTCGGCCGGCCGCGCGATCGCCGGGCTCTTCGCGCCGGAGGCGCAGCGCGCCGAGTTCTACGGCCTCTGGACCTTCGCGGTGCGGCTGGCCGCCATCCTGGGCCCGGTCACCTACGGCATCGTCACCGTGATCACCGCGGGCAACCACCGCCTGGCCATCCTCTCGACGGCGCTCTTCTTCATCGGCGGCCTGCTGCTGCTGGTGCCCATCAACGTCGAGCGCGGCGCGGCGGCCGCACGCGAGGCCTCGTGAGCACGCCGCTCCTGGGCGGCAAGCGTGTCCTCGTGACCCATGCCGACGGGTTCATGGGGCCGACCTTGTGCGAGGTCTTCCGCGCGCACGGCGCGACGGTGATCGAGAGCGTGGACCCGCTGCGCGACCCCGCCGCCCCGGCCGCCGTCGTGGCGGCCGCCGGCGAGCTCGACGTGCTGCTGGTCAACCTGGCCCACCCGGCCCCGAGCACCGCGGCCCGCGACGTGCACGACGACGAATGGCGCGACACCTTCGCCGCGCTCGTCGACCCGCTGCCCCGCCT
>DASWSY010000521.1:0-3547 GCA_036402415.1 Rhizobacter sp.
TCTACAGCCGCCCGCTGCACCCCTACACCAAGGCCCTGCTCTCGGCGACGCCGGCCATCCACCCGGACCCGCTGAAGCCGAAGATCAAGATCGCCGGCGAACTGCCCAACCCCCTCGACCCGCCGTCCGGCTGCGCCTTTCACAAGCGCTGTCCCTACGCCACTGAGCGCTGCACGGCGGAAGTCCCGGAACTGCGCCTGCTCGATGCCCGCCAGGTGGCCTGCCACCACGCCGAGACCATCAACGGCTAGTTCGCCACCGGCAATGCTCCTCCTGTAGATCCTATGCAAAGGCCGTCCGCACGCCGATTCTTTAGCCGGGGGATAGAAGGTTTGGCCCAGAGGAGGAATCGACATGCGGACGGCCTACGTTGAACAGCATAGTGCGAGTGAACCGGTCCTGGCAGTGGCACTGGAGCTGGCCAAGGCCAGTTGGAAAGTGGCGCTGAGCGACGCCCGGCGGAACCCCCGCTTGAAGACGGTCGACGCCCCGCACCCCCTGGCGCGCCTGGCACAGGTGGCGCAGGCGATCGAAGAGGCGCGAGCGCTGTGGGCGCTGCCGCAGTCCGTCAAGGTGGTGGTGGTGTACGAGGCCGGCCAGGATGGTTTTTGGCTACAGCGTGCCTTGCAAGCGCGGGCGATGGAGGTCCTGGTGATCGATCCGGCGAGCCTGCTGATGGAGCGGCGGAAGCGACGGGCCAAGACCGACCGGCTGGACGCCCTGCGTCTGGTGGAGGCTCTGCTGGCCTGGCTGCGGGGGGATCGCCGGCGTTTTCAGGTGGTGCGGGCACCCAGCGTCGCGGACGAGGACCGTCGGCACTGGGGGCGCGAGCGCCAGCAGCTCCAGCGTGAGTTGCAACAGCACCGCAACCGGATCGAGAAGCTGCTGGCGACGGTGGGTTGCTGGGCCCGGCTGGATCTTGCGGGCCGTCAGCAACTGGCCGCAGGCGAGCTGCGGGACTGGGCCGGCCAGCCGCTGGGGGCCGCGTTGCAGGCCCGCCTGCAACGCGAGCTGCAGCGTTGGCAGGAGGCCCGGACGCAACTGCGGCAGCTGGAAGGCGAGCATTCGCAGCGTTTTGGCCGCCGCCAGGCCGAACAAGTGGCGCGCCTGACGCAGTTGCGCGGCATCGGCACCGTCGGTGCCCGGCAACTGGTGCTGGAGCTGTTCTGGCGGCAGTTTCGCAACCGGCGCCAGCTGGGGGCCTGTGTCGGCCTGGTGCCCTCGCCCTACGACAGCGGCACGCTGCGGGTCGACCAGGGCATCAGCAAGCAGGGGAATCCCCGGGTCCGCGCCCTGCTGGTCGAGCAAGCCTGGCTATGGCTGCGCTATCAACCCGACAGCGCCCTCAGCCACTGGTTTGCCAAGAAGGCCGGCGGTGATGGCCGCCGCAGTCGACGGGTGGCGATCGTGGCGTTGGCGCGGCGACTGGTGATCGCCCTGTGGCGTTATCTGGAGCGAGGTGAGCAGCCGGCAGGGGCGACCTTGAAAGCCGTATCCTGACCCCCCAGCCAGCAGCGACGAAAGAGTTACGCAGTCAACACGCCCGTAAATCGCCCGGGTCATCACCAAGATGACCGATCTTGTAGAAGGGGCGTGGTGCAAAGGGGTATGCCTGTGCGCAGCGCGCAAGCAGGATCGGGTTGGCCCATGCGGCCAGCGGATAGAAGGTGGTGAGACGCCAGGTCTCACGAACAGCATACCCCGCTGCCTGGATGCGTACCCCCGAGCCCGGAACCGGAGGAGCAGGCCTTGACACCGAGATCTTCATAGAAGGGGCGAATTCATTCGCCAAGGGACGCGCAGCGCCCCCCCTGCGAGACCCAGGGCCGAACCTGACGGTCCGGTTGGCGAATGAATTCGCCCCTACAATCAGCTCTCGTACCCGAGGTTCGGCGACAGCCAGCGTTCGCTCACGGCCTGGTCCTGGCCCTTGCGCTTGCTATAGCTCTCCACCTGGTCGCGCTCGACCTTGCCGACGGCGAAGTACTGCGCCTCGGGGTGGGCGAAGTACCAGCCGCTGACCGCGGCGGCGGGGAACATGGCGTAGTGCTCGGTGAGGGTCACGCCCGAGGTGCCCTGGGCGTCCAGCAGGCGGAACAGGGTGCCTTTCTCGGTGTGGTCCGGGCAGGCCGGGTAGCCGGGAGCGGGGCGGATGCCCTTGTACTGTTCCTTGATCAGCGCCTCGTTGTCGAGGTGTTCGTCCGCCGCGTAGCCCCAGTACTCCTTGCGCACGCGTTCGTGCAGCCACTCGGCGCAGGCCTCGGCCAGACGGTCGGCCAGGGCCTTGACCATGATGGCGCTGTAGTCATCGCCCTTGGCCTCGTACTGCTTGGCCAGCTCTTCGGCGCCGATGCCGGCGGTGGTGATGAAGCCGCCGACATAGTCGGTGATGCCGCTTTCCTTCGGCGCCACGTAGTCGGCCAGGCAATAGTTGGGCTTGCTGTCGGGCTTGATGGTCTGCTGGCGCAGGTGGTGCAGCTTGGCCAGCGGCCTGCCCTGGGCGTCGTAGACCTCGATGTCGTCGTGGTCCACCTGGTTCGCCGGCCAGAAGCCGAATACCGCGCGAGCCTTGATCAGCTTGCCCTCGATCAGCTGCTTGAGCATGGCCTGGGCATCGTTGAACAGCGCGGTGGCGGCTTCGCCCACCACTTCGTCGGTGAGGATGCGCGGGTACTTGCCGGCCAGGTCCCAGGCGATGAAGAAGGGCGTCCAGTCGATGTACTTGGCCAGCACCGCCAGGTCGATGTCTTCCAGCAGTTGCACGCCGGTGAAGCTCGGCTTGGGCGCGCGGTAGCCGGCCCAGTCGAACTGCGGCTTGTTGGCCAGGGCATCGGAATAGGCCAGGCGCTCGGTGCGGGACGCACGGTTGGCGGTGCGCTCACGCACCTCGACGTAGTCGGCGCGGGTCTTCTCGACGAAGCCGGCCTTGAGCTCCTTGGACAGCAGCTGGGTGGCCACGCCCACGGCGCGGGAGGCGTCTGTGACGTAGACCACGGCATCGTTGCTGTACTGCGGGTCGATCTTCACCGCGGTGTGCGCCTTGGAGGTGGTGGCGCCACCGATCATCAGCGGCAGGGTGAAGCCCTGGCGCTGCATTTCCTTGGCGACGTGGACCATCTCGTCCAGCGACGGGGTGATCAGCCCGGACAGGCCGATGATGTCGCACTTCTCGGCAATGGCGGTCTGCAGGATCTTCTCCGTCGGCACCATCACGCCGAGGTCGACGATGTCGTAGCCGTTGCAGCCGAGCACCACGCCGACGATGTTCTTGCCGATGTCGTGCACGTCGCCCTTCACGGTGGCCATGAGGATCTTGCCCTTGGCCTCCGGCTTGTCGCCTTTCTCCGCTTCGATATAGGGCAGGAGGTAGGCCACGGCCTTCTTCATGACGCGCGCGGACTTCACCACCTGCGGCAGGAACATCTTGCCGGCGCCAAACAGGTCGCCGACGACGTTCATGCCGGCCATCAGCGGACCCTCAATAACGTGCAGCGGCCGCGCGGCGGTTAGCCGGGCCTCTTCGGTGTCGACCTCAATATACTCCGTG
>DASWSY010000522.1:0-2353 GCA_036402415.1 Rhizobacter sp.
CGCCACGGCAAGCCGGTGCAGTACGCCCACGTGCCGCAGCCGCTCGCGCTGCAGATCACCGCGGCGCTCGGCGGGCTCGACGTGCTGGTGAACAACGCCTCGCACCTCGGCCCGGTGCCGCTGGCCCTGCTGGCCGACACCGCCTGCGAAGACCTGCAGGCAGCACTCGCGGCCAACCTCGTCGGCCCCTTCCGGCTCACCAAGGCCCTGCTGGGGGCGCTGCGAGCCTCGGCGCGCGACGGTCGCCCTGCCACCGTCGTCAACATCACGAGCGATGCCGCGGCCACGCCCTACCCCGGCTGGGGCGCGTATGGCGCCAGCAAGGCGGCGCTCTCGCACCTGAGCCGCATCTGGCACGAAGAGCTGCGCGAGCACGGCGTGCGTGTGCTCGCGCTCGACCCCGGCGACATGGACACCCCGCTGCACGCGTTGGCGGTGCCCGGTGCCGACCCCGCCACGCTCAAGCGCCCCGCCGATGCGGCGCGCGAGATCCTGCAGCACCTGGTCGCCCAGGAGATGCACGCATGAAAGCCGCCGCCACCCCCGAGCACCGCCCGCCTGGGGCGCGCCTGCTGGTCATCGACGCCGGCGGCCGGCTGCACCACGCGCCGCGCAGCGAACTGCCGCGCTTCCTGCGCGCCGGCGATCTGGTGGTTGCCAACGACGCCGCCACCCTGCCCGCGAGCCTGCACGGCCTGCACCTGGCGAGCGGCAGGACGGTCGAGGTGCGCCTGGCCGGCCGCCGTTCGCTCGCGGTCGACGACGTGCACGAGTTCATCGCCGTCGTGTTCGGCGAGGGTGACCACCGCATGCGCACCGAGGACCGCCCGCCGCCGCCACCGCTGCACGCCGGCGACCGCCTCGCGCTGGGGCCCCTGCGTGCGCAGGTGCTGCGCACGCTCGACCATCCGCGCCTCGTCGCCTTGCGGTTCGAGGGCACGCCCGACACCATCTGGGCCGGCCTCGCGCGCCATGGCAAGCCGGTGCAGTACGCCCACGTGCCGCAGCCGCTCGCACTGTGGGACGTGTGGACGAGCGTGGCCGCGCTGCCGGTGGCCTTCGAGGCGCCGTCGGCCGGCTTCCTGCTCGACTGGCACCTGCTGCACACGCTGCGCGATCGAGGCGTCGACTTCGCGACGCTCACGCACGCGGCCGGCCTGTCGTCGACCGGCGACGCCGCGCTCGACGCCCGCCTGCCCCTGGCCGAGCCCTACCACCTGCCCGCCGCCACGGTGCGGGCGATCGAGGCCGCACGGGCGCAGCGCGGGCGGGTCGTCGCCCTCGGCACCACCGTCACGCGCGCCCTGGAGCACGCCGCCTGCCGCGGCCCGTTGCGTGCAGGGCACGGCGTGGCCACGCAGCGCCTCGGGCCCCACGACTTCGGCTGGCTGCGCGTGGTCGACGCGGTCGTCACGGGAACCCACGAGCCGGGCACCAGCCACCACGGGCTGCTGCATGCCTTCGCACCGGCGGCGCTGTTGCGCCAGGTGGACCAGGCGCTGGAGGCGCGCGCTTATCGCACACACGAATTCGGCGACTCCGTGCTGATCGAGCGACAGCCGACACGCCCGCTGCGCGAGGCGCGGCAGCGCGCCTTTTCGCACGCGGCATGAGGCGCGCCGGGGGTTTACCGAGTGCCGGCGCGCATCGCGGGGCGGGAATAATCCAGCCCCGTACCGACAACTCGAAAGCCGGAGGTCACCATGCGCCCAGCCCTTGCCCGAATGCCCGCCGCCGTCGCCATCTGCCTGGCGCTGACGCTCGGAGCCGCGCAGGCGCAGAGCACATCCAGCAAATTCGAAGCGGCCACGGTGGTGGCCGGCACCCCGCTCATCCTCAATGGCGCCGGCACGCGCCACCGGGCCGTGTTCAAGGTCTACGACATGGCGCTCTACACCACCAAGAAGGTGAACAAGGTCGACGATCTGCTGGCGCTGCCCGGGCCCAAGCGGCTGAACTTCGTCGCCCTGCGTGAGCTGCCCAGCACCGAACTCGGGCGCCTCTTCCTCAAGGGCATGGGCGAGAACTCCTCGAAGGACCTGATGACCAAGCACGCGCTGGCATCCACGCGGCTGATCGAGGTCTTCTCGGCCAAGGCCAAGCTGATGCCGGGCGATTCGTTCGCGATGGAGTTCGTGCCCGGCAAGGGCACGCAGTTCTTCATCACCGGCAAGCCGCAGGGCGAGCCGGTGGGCGACGCCGAGTTCTTCTCGATGATCATGAAGATCTGGGTCGGCCCCTCGCCGGCCGACAACATCCTGAAAGACGCGCTGCTCGGGGGCTGAGCCCGCAGCGCGCGCTCAGGCCGGCTCGCGGCCCGGTGCCGCCGGCGCCGACTCCTGCGTGAGGGCCG
>DASWSY010000523.1:0-8071 GCA_036402415.1 Rhizobacter sp.
TGCCGACGGGCAGCGGGAGTGACTTGCGCCAGTCGTGGTGCGTGCCCGCGCGCGAGGCGTCGCCGGAGGCGCCAATCGTGGAAGGAGCGTTCATGGAATGTAGGTCTTGAGCTCGTGACGAGTTCCGGATGATGACGGCAAGCGCCAGGCCCGGGGCATCAAAGGAATAACACCCGGAAATGGATGGCGCCGCGCAGGCGCCAGTAGACCGCGAGAAACGGGATCAGCGCCGAGGTGGCCAGCATCTCCAGCACGTGCGAGGCGCTGTGGCTGGTGTCGCGCAGGCGCTCGAAGGCCAGGTGCAGCACCAGCACGAGCATCGTGACGCCGCAGCCCGCGGCGACCTCCGGCTGGCCGGCAAGCGGCAGCAGCAGCGTCGCCAGCGCCAGCGCGACGATGAGGTAGTAGTTCCACGGCGGCGTGCGCCGGATGCGCTGGCGGTACAAGCGCGGATGCTTCTTGTAGAGCAGGGCGTCGTAGAAGGTGGCGCGCTGCAGCGCCAGGCTCAGGCCCCACGGGGCCGAGCCCACCGGTCGCACCACCTCCGCGCGCGAGCTGCGGCCCACGTTGCCCACCTGCGCCATCAGGCGGAACTGCAGGTCGGCGTCTTCGGGCCCGGGGCTTGCGAAGCGCTCGTCGAAGCCGTTCACGCGCACGAGCGCCCAGTGCCACACGAAGGCATTGGCCGTCACGAATTCGGCCTTGGCGCGGCGTGCCGCCGTGCGCGCATGATCGGTCGGCTCGCCCCGCACCGGCACGCTCATGCGGCCGCACATCGCCACCCAGTCGTGGTGGATGTGCATGCTGCGCTCGCCCTCGGCCAGCCAGGTGGGCGCGGGCACGGCGTCGTCGTCGGTGAAGGCGATCAGTTCGCCGCGGGCGGCGCGCCAGCCGACGTTGCGGGCGAGGGCGGGGCCATGCCCGTGCGGCGGGCACAGGTAGCGCAACTCGGCGGCCAGCGGCGTGCCCTCGCGCAGCGCGTCGACCACGTGGCGCGTGGCCTCGTCGTGGGCGTCGTCGACCACGATCACCTCGAAGGCATCGGGCTCGAAGCGCTGCGAGAGCACGGCGGTCAGGCAGCGCAGGAGGTGCTGCGGGCGCTTGTGGGTGTAGATGACGACCGAGATGCGCGGGGCCATCTGCGCTCGGGTCCTTTCAGGCGCCTGCGCGACGGCGTTCCACGGCGTCGACGTTGAGCAGGTGCCGGTACTTCGTGACCGTGCGCCGCGCCACCACGAAGCCCTGCTGGGCGAGCTGGCGGGTGATCTCGGCGTCGGACAGTGGCGCGCCGGGCTTCTCGTTGTCGATCATGTCCTTGATGAGCCCACGGATGGCCGTGCCCGAGAAGGCGGTGCCGCTGGTGGCCGTCATCGCGCGCGAGAAGAAGTACTTGAGCTCGAACACCCCGAGCGGCGTCGACATGTACTTGTTGTTGGTCACGCGCGAGACCGTCGACTCGTGCACGCCCACCTCTTCGGCGATCTCCTTCAGGCCCATGGGCTTCATCGCCAGGGGTCCGTAGTCGAAGAAGTGGTGCTGGCGCTTGACGATGGCCTGCGCCACGCCGAGGATGGTGGCGAAGCGCTGCTCCACGTTGCGCAGGGTCCAGCGCGCTTCGCGCAACTGCGTGGCGAGCTCGGGGTGCTGCGCCTGCTGGTGGCGCTGGAACATCTCGGCATACACCCGGTGCAGCCGTACCTTGGGCACGATCGACGGGTTGAGCGACACCGTCCAGACATTGCGCACCTTCTTCACGATCACGTCGGGCGTGATGTAGCGGATGTCGGCCGCGCCGAAGCGCCAGCCCGGGCGCGGGTCGAGCCGGCGGATGCGGGCGCAGGCGGCGGCCACCGCCTCGACCGGGCGGCCCACCTGCTTGGCGAGCGTGCTCACGTCCTTGTGGGCCAGGCTTTCGAGCTTCTCCGACACGAGCAGGCGCACCAGCTCGCGCTCGCGCTCGTCCTCGATGCCGTCGAGCTGCAGCAGCAGGCACTCGACCACGCTGCGCGCCCCCACGCCGGCGGGCTCCAGCGACTGCACGCGCTTGAGCGCGATGTGCAGCTCGGGCAGGGTGACGGCCGGGTCGAGCTCGATCACCGGGATCAGCTCGGAGAGGTCGTCCATGCGCAGGTAGCCGTCGTCATCGAGCGATTCGACGATCGCCTCGGCCAGCAGCATGTCGCGCGGCTGCAGGGGCAGCACGTGGAGCTGGCGCAGCAGGTGTTCGCTGAGCGAGGTCTCGGCGGCCACGCGGTTCATCGGCGAGGTGTCGAGGTCGTCGCTGCGCGGGGTGTCGGAGGGGCCGGCGGTCTGCCAGCTCTCGCGGGCATCGTCGCCGTCATCGTCTTGCGCCAGCGGCAGCGCCTGGGTTTCGAGGGCACCCGCGTGCACGCCTTCGACGAGCGGCTCGGCGTGGGCGAGGTCGGGTGCGGCGGCGGCGTCTTCGGAGGGCTCGTCGTCGACGGTGTCGAGGAAGGGGTTGCTGTCGGCTGCCGCCTGCACCTCGCGGGCGAAATCGAGCGACGACAACTGGAGCAGGCGCACTGCTTGCTGCAAGCGGGGCGACAGCCCTTGCTGCTGGCGCTGCTCGGTATGCAAGTACATCGAAGTCATTGAAAGCCGTGTGATGTGCCGAAGATGGGCCAAGCTGAATGCAACGACCGTGCCTTGTGCCTGACAGGCCCGGCATGAGAGGCCACAGGCCGCATGGCGGCTGGCTCGGCGCGGCGAGGCATGCCCGCCGTGACGGCCGTCACGGGGCCACGTGGATGCAGAGTTTTCCGGTCGCCGGCAGCTTTTGCTGCAAACGGCGTGCCGCTCGTCGGCCCGAGGAGATCGGCTCTTGAAGGTGTCGCTTCGCACCGCCCTCGTCGTGATGCTGCTGAGCGCCACCGTTCCGGTGGGTGTGCTCATGTCCTACCTGCTGCTGGAGCGCATGCGCGGCGAGCAGCAGCGCATGCGCGAGGGCCTGGAGCGCGAGGCGCAGGTGCTCGCGCAGGCGGTCGAGAGCGAGCTCACGGCGTCGATCGAGGCACTGCGCATTCTCGGACTGTCGGAATCGCTTCGGCACGGCGACGTGCGCGAGTTCGAGCGTTCGGTGTCGGGCCGAGGGCCGCTGCGCAGCGGCTGGCGCGGCAGCTTCCTCACCGACACCCGCGGCCTCGTGATCTTCGACACCACCGGGGCGGGGCGACGGGGTGCCTACGCGCCGGTGGAAGGCTTTCGCCAGATGCTGTGGGACCAGGCCCCGATGGTCAGCGGACTCGTCGACCACCCGGCGAGCGGTCAACCCGCCATCGTGATCGCCGTGCCCGTGGTGATCGACGGCAACCTGCGTTTCGGCCTCGGGGTGTGGGTGCCGTGGGCGACCTGGCAGGTGCTGCTCGAGCGCGCGGCGCCGGCCGAGGGCTACAGCGTGCTCTACGACCGCAACCGGCGCGTCATCGCACGCAACATCGAGCCGCAGAACATCGGCCAATCGGCCGCAGGTGCGGCCGCTCCGGGGGTGACGACCTATGAGGCGACGTGGTCCGTGCCGATCGCCGGTTGGGGTGTGCGCCGCGACGTGGCGGCGGCGCCGATGGCCGCAGGACAGATCCGTTCGGTGGTGCTGGCCTGGGCCACCGCGGCCGCCTGCCTGCTGCTGGGCGTGACGATGGCGCTGTTGCTGGCGCGGCGCATCCGCAGGCCGCTGGAGGCATTGGCGCGCGACGGTGGCGCGAGCGCCCTCGGCGTGGTGCACGTGCGCGAGATCGCCGCGCTGCGCGATGCGCTGCAGGCTGCGCGCGAGCGCGACCTGGCGGCGCGAGACGGCCTGCGCCGCAAGGCGGACGAATTCGAGACGCTCTTCGGCAGCTCGCCGATCGGCCTGGCCTTCGCGCAGGACCGCGACTGCGAGAACGTGTTGCGCAACGGCGCCATGGTGCAGCTCTTCGGCCGCATGGGCGGCGAGGTGGAGCCCACCGTGCTGCACGAGGGCCGCGTGCTGCCACCGCACGAGATGCCGCTGTGCGTGGCCGCGCGCACCGGCCAGGCCGTCGCGATGATGGAACTCGAGTTCCGCGTCCCCGGCCGGCCGGTGGTGCACGCCATTGCCAACGCGGTGCCGTTGCGCGACGCGCAGGGCCGGCCGCGCGGCGCCATAGCGGCGATGGTCGACATCACCGCGCGCAAGGAGGCCGAGGCGCGGCTGGTGGAGGCGCACGAGGAACTGCGCGCTGCGAGCCAGGCGAAAGACGAATTCCTCGGCATGCTGGGCCACGAGCTGCGCAATCCCCTGAATGCGATCTCGGCCGCATCCGACGTGCTGCAGCGGGTGGAACTCGGCAACCCCATGGCCAGGAGCGCCAGCGCCATCGTCAGCCGGCAGACGCTGCACCTGTCGCACCTCATCAGCGACCTGCTCGACATGACGCGAGTGATGTCGGGCAAGGTCATGCTCGCCCGCGAGCCGCTGGACTTCGCCGCGCTCGTCCGGCGCACGCTCGACACCCTGGGCCTGAATGGCGACACCGCCGAGCACGTGCTGGAGACGGACCTCGCGCCGGCCTGGGTCAACGCCGATGCGATGCGGCTGGAGCGCGTGGTGCTCAACCTCGTGGGCAATGCGCTCAAGTACACCCCCCAGGGCCGGCGCGTGGCCGTGTCCGTGCGCAGTGAAGACGGCGAGGCCGTGCTGGACGTGGTCGACGAGGGCGACGGCATCGCGCCCGAGCTGCTGCCCCGCATCTTCGACCTCTTCGTGCAGGGCGCGCGCAGCGTCGACCGCCGTGCGGGGGGGCTGGGCATCGGCCTCACGCTGGTGAAGCGGCTGGTCGAGCTGCACGGCGGCACGGTGGGTGTGTCGAGCTCGCCCGCGGGCTCGCGCTTCGAGGTCAGGTTGCCGCGCGTGGCCGCGGCCGCAGACGCCGTGCAGCAGCGTGACGCGGGGCCGGGCCTGCGCGTGCTGGTGGTCGAGGACAACGCCGACGCGCTGCGCTCGACGAGCGACATGCTTCAGCTCGAAGGGCACCGGGTGCTCGGCGAGCGCGACGGGCGCGCGGGCCTCGACACGCTCATCAGCGAGTGGCCCGATCTCGCCATCGTCGACATCGGCCTGCCAGGCATCGATGGTTTCGAGGTCGCGCTGCGGGCGCGTTCGCACGGGTATGCGGGCCGGATGGTGGCCGTCTCGGGCTATGGGCAGGCCGAAGACGCGCAGCGCGCGCTCAGGTCGGGCTTCGATGTCTACGCCGTGAAGCCCGTGGACTCGCACCAGGTGCGCCAATGGATCCGCGAGAGCGCGCATGCGCACGTTTAGCGGCAACGTGCCGGCGCAGCAACCACGACCCGTCTCGCGTCGGGGGCTTGTGCTTGACGTTGTGGCGCGACGGCGACCCGCCTAGAGTCGGAGGGTTCTGTGGATCATTTGCAGTCGGAGTTTGAATGAGTCGCGTGCTGGTGGTGGAAGACGATCTGGATGCGGCACGCATGATGGCCGCGCTGGTGGCGCAGGCGGGATTCACCGTGGCCACCGCCCACAGCCTGCTCGATGCGCGGCGGCACATCACGCTCGACCCGCCCGAGCTCATCCTGCTCGACCTGCAGTTGCCCGACGGCAGCGGGCTGTCGCTCTTCGACGACCCGGCCTCGATCGCCAACACGCAGGTGGTGCTGATCACCGGCCATGCCACGCTCGAAACCTCGATCGAGGCCTTGCGCCTGGGCGCGGCCGACTACCTCATCAAGCCCGTCACCGCACGGCAGCTCGAAGGCATCCTTTCGCGCATCATCCAGCCCAAGGCGCTCGAAGCCGAGCTGCAGGGCCTGACCGACGAGTGGAAGCGCAGCGGCCGCTTCGGCCACCTGTGGGGACGCTCCACGCCGATGCAGCGCATCTACGAGCAGATCGCGCGCGTGAGCGGCACCGCGGTCACGGTGCTCATCACAGGCGAGAGCGGCACGGGCAAGGAGCTCGTGGCGCGCACCCTGCACGACCTCAGCCGGCGCCGCAACGCACCTTTCCTCGCGGTCAACTGCGGCGCGATCTCGCCGCAGCTCATCGAGAGCGAGATCTTCGGTCACGAAAAGGGCAGCTTTACCGGCGCCGAGCGCCAGCACCAGGGCTTCTTCGAGCGCGCCAACGGCGGCACGCTCTTCCTCGACGAGGTGACCGAGATGCCGCTGTCGCTGCAGGTGAAGCTCTTGCGCGTGCTGGAGACGGGCACCTTCATGCGCGTGGGCTCCACCGTCGTGCAGGAGACCGACGTGCGCCTGATCGCCGCCACCAACCGCGACCCGATGGAAGCGGTGAAGACCGGCCGCCTGCGCGAGGATCTTTTCTACCGCCTCAACGTCTTCCCGATCGCGCTGCCCACGCTGCGCGAGCGCGGCGGCGACGTGGAGCTGCTGGCCGAACACTTCCTCGCCGAAGTGAGCCGGCGCGAGGGCTCGGAGAAGACCTTCTCGCCCGGCGCACGCGCCAAGCTCCTGCGCTACCGCTGGCCCGGCAACGTGCGCGAGCTGCGCAACGTCGTGCAGCGCAACTACGTGATGACCGCGGGCAGCGTGATCGGCGAGGAATGGCTGCCGGTGAATGCGCCGACGCACGAGCCCCTGCAGGGCGCGGTGTCGGGTGACGAACTGCGCATCCGCATCGGCTCGTCGATGGCCGACGTGGAGCGCCAGCTCATCCTCGCGACCATGCGCTACTACAACCACCACAAGGAGCAGGCGGCGGCCGTGCTCGGCATCAGCCTGAAGACGCTCTACAACCGGCTCAAGGAATACGCGGCCGAGGAGGCTGCGGCCGCGCAGCAGGACAACGAGCGAAGCAGCGTTTCCAGCTGAGCGCCCGGGCCGAGCGCCGGGCCGCCCCAAGCCGGCCCGGGTCCCCGCGAGGGGCTGTCATTCAGCTCCCACGCTGCCCGTCACCGGCAGCACGATGCCGGTGATGTAGCTCGAACATACCGGTGAGGCGAGGAAGACGTACGCCGGCGAGAGCTCCTCCGGCTGGGCCACCCGCTTCATCTGCGTCTGCGTGCCGAACTCGGCCACCTTCTCGGCGGGCTTGTCGGCCGGGTTGAGCGGCGTCCACACCGGGCCCGGCGCGACCGCGTTGACGCGAATGCCCTTGCCGATGAGGTTCTGCGCGAGCGCCTTGGTGAAGGCGTGGATGGCACCCTTGGTCGCCGAGTAGTCCAGGAGCTGCGGGCTGCCTTCGAGGCCGGTGACCGAGCCGGTGTTGATGATGCTCGAGCCTTCTCGCAGGTGCGGCAGGGCCGCCTTGGCCATGTTGAAGTAGCCGTGCACGTTGGTGCGCAGCGTTTCGTCGAGGCGTTCCTCGGTGATGTCTTCGAGTGACGCCGCATGCTCCTGGAAGGCGGCGTTGTTGACCAGGATGTCGAGCTTGCCGAAGGCCTTGACCGTCTCGTCGACCGCCTTGCGGCAAAAGGCGGCGTCTTTCACGTCGCCGGGGATGAGGATGCAGCGCGCGCCTTCCTGTTCGACGTGGCGCTGGGTCTCCTCGGCGTCTTCGTGCTCGTCGAGGTAGGCAATGGCCACGTCGGCGCCCTCGCGGGCGAAGAGCACCGCCACCGCGCGGCCGATGCCGGAGTCGCCGCCGGTGATGATCGCGGCCATGCCCTGCAGCTTGCGGCTGCCTTCGTAGTCGGGCGCGAGGAAGCGCGGCTTGAGCTGCAGTTCGGCCTCGAGGCCGGGTTTTTCCAGGTGCTGGGCCGGCGTCCTGGCCGGCTGCTCGCGCGCGCCGGCCTGCACGGGCTTCGATTCCTTCTTCGCCTCGGGCTTCTCGGCCCGGTCCTGCTGGTCCTGGCTGCGCTGGATCTTTCGCTGCTGCTGGACGGTGGCGTCGGTCGCCTCGGTGCGGGCAGAGGGCTTGTCTTGACGGTCTGGCATTCACGCCTCCTTGAAGTGGACGGGGAGATGCCGGGATGTGGAATCGGCGGCAAATCTTTCCAAAATTGAAAGGGGATGTGGCTCGCGTGTAAGCGGATTCCCACAAGCAAATCGGCACGCCCTGACGCGGCTTTCTGCCCACATTCGGCAAGATCTAGCCCTGACACGACGAAGGTTT
>DASWSY010000524.1:0-6062 GCA_036402415.1 Rhizobacter sp.
GATGGTCAATCCCTTCACGAAAGCGCTGCCGGGCGCATGCTGCCGTGCAAGTCTTTGACTTCAAAGGGCCTTTTTGGTGTAATAGTGGGTTTCCCGAAGGCTTGGTCGATCCGTTGGCGCGGGCATTCACGGTGCTCCCAGCTCGGCTGGCGGTGACCCTGGATGCTCTTGTCGCCAGGTGTTGCAGCGCAGGTCTTCTCCCCAACGTTCGCACTGCCAGGACAACCCCATGAAACGCACCTATCAAGCCTCCAAGACCCGCCGCGCCCGCACCCACGGTTTCCTCGTGCGCATGAAGACGCGCGGTGGCCGCGCCGTCATCAACGCACGCCGCGCCAAGGGCCGCAAGCGCCTGGCCGTCTGAGGCCCGCTGCACGCTGCAACGGCCGCGCCTGACCCTGGACACGGCTGAGCCGTGATCGGTCGCATCGTGCGATCCGCCGACTTCGAACGCGTGCTGGGCACCCCTGCCCAGGCACGCAGCCCTCATTTCGCCGTCCACTACCTGTGTACCAAGCCGAGCGAGGCCAGAAAGCCCAGGCCCGCGCCGGTTTCCACCGAGTTGTCAACAGCCCAGGCACCGCAATCGTGCAAGCCTGTGGATGAATCGCCTGGCGGCTGCTGGCTGGGGGCCGTGATTCCCAAGCGCCATGCGCGCCGGTCGGTGACGCGGAGCTTGCTCAAGCGCCAGATCCGCGAAGCCGTCGGGGCCCAGGACGCGTTGCAAGCCGGCCTGTGGGTGGTGCGGCTGCGCTCCCCGTTCGAGCGCGCGCGCTTCGTCAGCCCTGCCTCGGACGCCTTGCGTGGCGAGGCGCGTCGCGAGCTCTCCCGCCTGATGGCCGACGCCGTGCGCCGGGTCGCGCCATGAGCCTGCCGCAACGCCTGCTGATGGGCCTCGTGCGCGGCTACCGTTTTTTCCTGAGCCCGTGGCTCGGCAGCGCCTGCCGGTTCGAGCCGACCTGTTCCGCCTACGCCTTGCAGGCGCTGGAGCGGCACGGCGCGTGGGCCGGCAGCAGCCTCACGCTGCGCCGCCTGGCCCGATGCCACCCGTGGTGTGCCGGGGGCCACGACCCGGTGCCCGAACGCGCCGACGGCCTCTTCACCCGCCTCTTCACTTCTTCCCGCGAAAAGACGTCCCCATGACCGACATGCGCCGCACCCTGCTTTGGGTGGTGTTCCTGATGTCCCTCACGTTCCTGTGGAACAACTGGAACGTGCACAACGGCCAGCCCTCGATGTTCGGCCCGGCGCCCGCGCGCCCGGCCGCTTCCGGCGTGCCTGCGCCTTCGCAGGCGCTCGGCGGTGCTGCGGCGGCCACACCGGCGCAGGCGGCCAGCGCCGTGGCGGCAAGCGAACTGCGGGTCGTCAGGACCGATGTGGTCGAAGCCACCCTCGACAGCCGCGGCGGCGATCTCGTGAAGCTCGTGCTTCTGAAGCACCCGTCCGATGAGAACCCGAAACAGCCGCTGGTGCTCTTCGACCGCAACAACTCGCGCCAGTACATCGCGCAGACGGGCCTCATCACCCGCCAGGCCGGCGTCACGCTGCCCAACCACCACACGCTGCTGAAGGCGGTGCCCGGCGACACCGAACTCCAGCCAGGACGCGACACGCTCACCGTCATCTTCGAATCGCCCGAGGCCACCGGCGTGAAGCTGCGCAAGAGCTACGTCTTCAAGCGTGGCCAGTACACGATCGGCGTGCGCCACGAAGTGATCAACGCCAGCGGGTCACCGGTGCAGCCCGAGCTGTACCTGCAACTCGTGCGCGACGGCACCGTGCCGCCGAGCAGCATGTTCATGGCGCCCACATCCTTCACCGGTCCGGCCATCTACACCGAGGAAAAGCACTTCCAGAAGGTGGAGTTCAGCGACATCGAGAAGCGCAAGGCCGAGTTCGTGAAGGCGGCCGACAACGGCTGGATCGCCATGGTCCAGCATTACTTCAACTCGGCCTGGCTCGTGACAGGCAGGTCGCAGCGTGAGTTCCGCGCCGAGAGTCTGGGCAACAACCTGTACTCGATCGCCATGGTGCTGCCGCTCGGCACCGTCGCACCCGATACCACGGTCACCCACGAAGCGCAGCTTTACGCCGGCCCCCAGGAAGAGAACAAGCTCGAAGCCCTCGCGCCCGGCCTCGACCTGGTGAAGGACTATGGCTGGTTCGCCGTGCTGGCCAAACCGCTTTTCTGGTTGCTCGACAAGCTGCATGGCCTGATCGGCAACTGGGGCTGGGCCATCGTGGCGCTGGTGGTGCTCCTGAAGATCGCTTTCTACTGGCTCAACGCGAGCGCCTATCGCTCGATGGCCAAGATGAAGGCGATCAACCCGCGCATCATGGAAATGCGTGAGCGCCTGAAAGACAAACCGCAGCAGATGCAGCAGGAGATGATGCGCATCTACCGCGAGGAGAAGGTCAACCCGCTCGGCGGCTGCCTGCCCATCCTCGTGCAGATGCCTTTCTTCATCGCCTTGTACTGGGTGCTGCTCTCCAGCGTCGAGATGCGCAATGCACCGTGGCTCGGCTGGATCACCGACCTGTCGGCCAAGGACCCGTACTACATCCTGCCGCTCCTGATGACCGGCTCCACGTTGCTGCAGACCTGGCTGAACCCGACGCCGCCGGATCCGGTGCAGGCCCGCATGATGTGGATCATGCCGCTCATCTTCAGCGTGTTCTTCTTCTTCTTCCCCGCTGGCCTGGTGCTGTACTGGCTGACCAACAACATCCTGGGCATCGCCCAGCAGTACGTCATCAACAAGCGCCTGGGCGTCACCTGACGTCCTGCGCACGGGGACAATGCGGCCATGCTGCCGCGTCACGACCAGCCCATCGTCGCCATCGCCACCGCTGCCGGGCGCGGCGCGGTGGGCATCGTGCGGGCCTCGGGGCGCAACCTGCAACCCCTGATCGACGGCGTGTGCGGTCGAACGCTGGTGCCACGGCAGGCGACCTACACGCCCTTTCTCGACGCCGACGCCCAGCCCATCGACCGCGGGCTGGCGATCCACTTCCCCGCACCGCACTCGTACACCGGTGAAGAGGTGCTGGAGCTGCAGGCCCACGGTGGACCAGTGGTGCTGCAGCTCCTGCTGGCGCGTTGTCTGTCGCTCGGCCGCGACCTCGGCCTGCGCCTGGCCGAGCCGGGAGAATTCACCGAGCGTGCCTACCTCAACGACAAGCTCGACCTGGCCCAGGCAGAAGCGGTCAGCGACCTGATCGATGCAAGCACGGAGGCGGCCGCCCGCTCGGCGAGCCGCTCGCTCTCGGGTGCGTTCTCCGCGGAAGTGGAAGGTCTGCGCGAGCGGCTGGTGCGCCTGCGCATGCTGGTCGAGGCCACGCTCGACTTTCCGGAAGAAGAGATCGACTTCCTGCGCCAGGCCGATGCACAGGGCCAGCTCGACGCCATCGGCGCGCAACTCGCCGCCGTGCTCGACCACGCCCATCAGGGTGCCCTTCTGCGCGAGGGCATCCGCGTGGTGCTCGCCGGACAGCCCAACGTGGGCAAAAGCTCACTGCTCAACGCCCTGGCCGGGGCCGAACTCGCCATCGTCACGCCCATTCCCGGCACGACCCGCGACAAGGTCAGCCAGACCATCCAGATCGAAGGTGTGCCGCTGCACGTGGTCGACACCGCCGGCCTGCGCGACGTTGGCGTGGCGGGCGACGAGGTCGAGCGCATCGGCATCGCACGCAGCTGGGACGCCATCGGCCAGGCCGACGCGGTGCTGTTCCTGCACGACCTCACCCGCGTCGGCGAGCCCGCGTATGACGCCGCCGACGATGTGATCGCCCAGCGCCTGGCGCCGCTTGCCGACCGTGTGGTGCAGGTGTTCAACAAGAGCGACCTGCGTGCTGCGCGCGAGGCCGACGGCATCTCGATTTCGGCCCACACCGGCAGCGGGCTCGACGCCCTGCGCCAGCGCCTCCTGGCCCTGGCCGGCTGGCACGCCCAGCCCGAAGGCGTGTACATCGCGCGCGCGCGCCATGTCGACGCGCTGAAGCGCACCCGCCGCCACGTCGACGCGGCGCAAGCGCTGCTCGCGTTGCCGTCTCCCGCGCTCGACCTGCTCGCCGAGGAGCTGCGGCTGGCGCACAACGCGCTGGCCGAGATCACCGGCGTCTTCACGCCTGACGATCTGCTGGGCGAAATCTTCAGCCGTTTTTGCATCGGGAAGTGAGCGCAGGGGAGGGGCCTGGGGGTTGCGGGTTACCGGCGTTGTTGGCTTCGCACGGCGGGCTGATAATCCGTCGCACGCGGCGCGTGTGCGCCCACCTACTCCGTGGCCACTCAAGATGGACTTCAACGAACTGGTCAATGCGATCCAGACGCTCAACACCGAAGACGCGTTTCGAGCGCGCCTCACTGCCGAGCACTGGCGCACCATCGGCCCCTATTTCACGCAGCACGACATCCGGGCCGGCGATCTCTTGATCAAGCAGGGCGACACCGACCGCAGCATGTACTTCCTCGGCCGCGGCTCGCTGCAGGTGTTCGTGACCGGAGGCCCGCCGGGCAGCAGCCGCATCGCTATCCTGCGCCCTGGCTCGGTGGTGGGCGAACCCAGCCTCTTCGGTGAAGGCCCGCGCATGGCGAGCGTCGAGGCGGTCACGCCTTCGGCGGTGTGGGCGCTGCGGGGCCCGCGCCTCGAAGAACTGGCCCAACGCTCGCCGGCGCTTGCGCTCGAGATCGTGCGGGCCGCGGGCAGCGTGATGGCCCAGCGCATGCGGGCCAACATGGCCAACAAGATGCCCTTCGCCTGACCTCGCGGCGTCGCTTGCGTTTCCGGCCACGCGAGTGGCCGATCAGGCCATCCGCGGCCTGCATTCCAGTCTGCAGAACCGTTTGTCTCCCAAGTGACGAGCTGTAACGGGAAAGCCCGCTGAACGCACAAATGCACGGCCGGGTACCGTTGCCCGGAACGTGCGTGCACCCAGCGCGTTCGTACAGCAACGACAGGAGACCGCAATGCCCATCCCCCATTCCCTCCGCCTGGCCGCTGCGGCCGCGGTGGTGCTGCTCGCCGCCTGCGGCGGCAATGACGACGATGCCCCCGCGCCCGAAGAAACGCGGGCGCAGGATTCGCGCACCAGCTTCACGCCGGTCGTGCCGACACTGGCCGCACTGCCCCCGGCCAATGGCGACGACGCCGTGGTCAACAACACCAGCCGCTGGGTCGGCACGCTGAATGGCGCCAGCTATGCGATCGAGGTGCCGCAGACCTGGAACGGCCGCCTCGTGATGTACGCCCACGGCTATGCCGGCACCGGCGACCCGCTGGGCGTCAGCATTCCCGCGGTGCGTCGGCACCTCATCAACGCGGGCTACGCCTGGGCGGCCTCGAGCTACTCGAAGAACTACTACGACGTGCGCGTTGGTGTGGAAGACACGAACGCGCTCGCGCTCGCCTTCACCCGCATCGCCGCCGACAACGGACGCACGCTCGCCGCGCCGACCAAGACCTTCATCATTGGCCACTCGATGGGTGGCCACGTGGCCGCCGCCGCGATCGAGGACGAGACCTTCCGCACCGCACGCAACAAGGTGCGCTACGACGGTGCCGTGCCGATGTGCGGCGTGACCGGCGACACCGAGCTCTTCGACTACTTCGGCGGCTACCAGATGGCCGCGCAGGCGCTGGCGGGCGTGCCGCGCTACCCCAACACCGGCTGGGCCGACATCGCGACCCTGGTGCGCAACGCGCTGTGGACGACCTTCCCCGTCACCACCCCGGGCGCGACCACGCCGCAGGGCGACAAGCTGCGTGAAGTGGTGAAGAACCTGACCGGTGGCGAGCGCCCGATCTTCGCGCAGGGCTTCGCGCACCCGCTGCAAGGCACGGTGTGGAGCACCTTCGGCGGCGACGGCACCATCAACGGCATCCTCAACCGCAGCAGCATCGACACCAACCGCTTCGTCTACCAGCTCGACAACGACCCCGCCCTGTCCACAGAAGAGACCCAGCTCAACAGCATCGTCCAGGATCTCACCGCCGCGCCCGACGCCAACCGCCTGCGCCGCGACGGCCTGCGCTGGATCCCGGCGGTCAACGGCGAATTCC
>DASWSY010000525.1:0-18478 GCA_036402415.1 Rhizobacter sp.
CTACCATTGCCCGCTGCCCAGACGGGCAGCTCCCGCACACTGGAACGGAATGGCGATGCGCCATTGCCGCCGCCACGAGCCTCCTACCGCATGACACTGTTCCGGCATCGCTCTTCTCCCTTCTTCTGGTTGGTTCGCGCCTTGCCCTTCGGTCTGGCCGCGTTGGCAGCAACGGCACAGCCGATGGACGAATCCGTCGGCGGCTCGTTCAACACGCCGGGCTACGCACCGGCGCCCGCGATGGGCGCGTCAGCCCCCGGGCGGTCGTTGCCGCCGGCCGGCATGGGCGGCCAGCGCCAGCCCGGCCGCGGCAGCGTGGGTGCCGAGGGGCAGGGCGGCGCGCAAGGCCGACCGCGCGATCTCCGCCAGGAGGACCCGGCGCAGCGGCGCATCGAGCTGACGCCTGCGCGGCCGAGCGAATTCCAGCGCTTTGTGGAATCGGCGACCGGGCGGCTGCTGCCCGTCTTCGGCGCCAGCTTCTTCGTCGATGCCGCCAACCGGCTGGCCACCGTGGACAACGGCCCGGTGTCGAACGACTACACGGTCGGCCCCGGCGACGAGGTGCTGATCCGGGCCTGGGGAGGCATCGACGTCGACTACCGTGCGATCGTCGACCGCAACGGCCAGGTCAACCTGCCCAAGGTCGGCAGCTTCACCGTGGTCGGGGTGCGGGCCTCCGACCTCGAGCGGCACCTGCGGGCGCAGATCGGGCGCCTGTACACGAACTTCAACCTGAACGTGTCGCTCGGCCAGTTGCGAGGCGTGAAGATCTTCGTGGTCGGGCCGGCGCGGCTTCCCGGCGTCTACACCGTCTCGAGCCAGGGCACGGTGCTGTCGGCGGTGGTCGCGGCAGGCGGGCCGGGTCCCAACGGCTCCATGCGCAAGGTGATCTTGCGCCGCAATGGTGCCGTGATCTCGGAACTCGACATCTACGATTTCCTTGTCCACGGCGACAAGTCCAAGGACGTGCAGCTCGTCGCCGGCGACGTGGTGGTGTTTCAGCCGGCCGGACCGCGTGTCGCACTGCACGGCGCGCTCGACACGCCGGCCATCTATGAACTCAAGTCGGCGCAGGAGCCGATGCGCGACGTGCTGCGCTACGCCGGCGGCACGCCGGTGCTCACCAATCCCAACAAGGTGCTGGTCGAGCGCATCGACCCGACGCGCACGCCCGCCGCCCGCTACGTCGAGGAGTTCAAGCTCGACGAGGCCGGGCTGCAACGTCCGCTGCGCGACGGCGACGTGCTCACGCTCTTGCCCATCTCGCCCCAGTTCGCCAACGCGGTGACGCTGAAGGGCGCGGTCGCACAACCGCTTCGCTACGCCCACCGGCCCGGCATGCGCATCCGCGACCTGATCCCTGACAAGGATGCGCTGGTGACCCCGGACTTCCATCGCCGCAAGAACCTGTTGGTCCAGGCGCTGGACGAGGAAGAAGAGCCGGTCGACGTGGACGCCGACGTGCACAATGCCGACACGGGCCTGAATGAGGCCACGCCGGGCAGCCGCCCCGGCACGGTGCGCCGCAGCGCCGCCGAACGCGCACGCCGCACGGAAGACCGCAACGTCGCCGAGCGCGCGAAGAAGGCCCCTGCGGCACTCTTCGAAGAGCTCAACTGGGACTACGCGGTGGTCGAACGCCTGAACCCCGACCTCAGCACGCAGGTGATTCCATTCAACCTCGGCAAGGCGGTGCTCGAGGGCGATCCGGCCAGCAACATCGAGCTGATGGCGGGTGACGTGGTCACCGTCTACAGCCAGAAGGACATCCGGGTGCCGGTGGCGAAGCAGACCCGGCTGGTGTCGGTCGAGGGCGAAGTCGGCGCGCCGGGCGTGTACCAGTTGTACCCGGGCGAGACCCTGCCGCAACTGATCGCCCGAGCGGGCGGGTTCACGCCGCACGCCTACGTGTACGGCCTCGAGTTCACCCGCGAAGAAACCAAGCGCAAGCAACGCGAGAACCTCGCCGAGGCCATCACGCGCCTGGAGGCGCTGGCCGCCACCCAAGGCGCGCGCGACGCGGCGAACCGGCGTGACGACTCCGGCGATCGCAGTGCCTCCGTCAACGCTGCCGCGACGCAGGCCCAGATGGCGCGGCTGCGCCGCGTCGAGCCGAATGGCCGCATCGCGCTCGAGCTGCGTCCCGACGACACGAGCTTGGCCACGCTGCCCGAGGTGCCGCTGGAGCATGCCGACCGCATATCCGTGCCCTCCCGTCCCGGCTTCATCACGGTGGCCGGCGCCGTCGTCAACAGCAACGCCTTGCTTTGGAAGCCCGGCCGCACCGTGGGCGACTACCTCAACCAGGCAGGGCTCGACGAGGCCGCCGAACGCGCCAATATGTTCGTGCTGCGCGCCGACGGCACCGTCCTGCACGCCGGTGATCGGCGCGGCTTCCTGGGCTTCGGCGGCGGCATCGAGTCGCAATCGATCCAGCCGGGCGACGCCATCGTGGTGCCGACCCAGCTCGATTTCGAAACCTGGGGCCGCGCGCTGGTGCGCAACCTGAAGGACTTCAGCCAGATCTTCTACCAGTTCGGCTTGGGGGCCGCGGCGATCCAGACGCTGCGCAAGAACTGATGTCCATGAACTCGATCGACCCTCAGGTTTCCCAGCAGGACGACGAACTCGACGACGGGCCTGCCGTCAGCCTGATGGACCTGCTGACCTGGCTCGGCGAAGGCAAGCGCACCATCGGGCTCGTGACGCTGGCCGCCGTCGTGGTGGCGCTCGTCTATGCGCTGCTCAAGGCGCCGACCTTCACCGCGCGCACGACCCTCCTGCCGCCCGCGGCTCAGCAGCCCAGTGCCTCGGCCGCGGCGTTGGCGGCTTTGGGCTCGCTCGGTGGCTTGGCCGGTGGCATCGCGGCCAAGACGCCGGACGAGCTCTACGTCAACCTTCTTAAGAGCGACAGCGTCCAGCGCACGCTGGCGACGCGCTTCGACCTCTACAAGCGATACGACGTCGACACCTACGAGGTGATGCGCAAGACGATGCAAAAGTACGTGCGTGTGTCGGCCGACAAGAAGTCCGGCGTCCTCACCGTCGAAGTCGACGATGAGGACCCCAAGTTCGCTGCCGAGATGGCCAATGCCTATGCGAGCGAACTGACCAAGCTGCTCGGGCGCCTGGCCGTCTCGGAAGCGCAGCAGCGCCGTGTGTTCTTCGACCAGCAGCTCAAGGAGACGAAGGACAACCTCGTCAAGGCGGAGCAGGCCTTGCGCCTGGTGCAGGAGAAGTCCGGCATGGTGGTGCTCGACCAGCAGGCCGAAGCCATCATCAAGGCCGTGGCCGAGCTGAAGACGCGCATCATCGAGCGCGAGGTGCAGCTCAAGGTGCTGCGCACCAGCACCACGGCCCAGAACCCGGACGTGCTGCGCCTCAATTCCGAACTCGCCGCGCTGCGCGGCGAACTGGCGCGCATGGAGTCGGCGGTGCCGCCGGGCGCGAAATCGGCGTCCGGGCCGGGGGGCATCGACATTCCCATCGGCAAACTTCCGGCCGCGGCCATCGAGTACGTGCGCGCGGCGCGCGAGGTCAAGTTCCAGGAAACCATGCTCGCCAGCATGCTGCGCCAGTACGAGGTGGCCAAGCTCGACGAGGCCAAGGAAGGCCCGGTGCTGCAGCAGGTCGACGTGGCCCAGCCCCCCGACCGCAAGTCGAAGCCGTCGCGGGCGCTCATCGTCCTGGCTGCGGCGCTGGGAGCCTTGCTGCTCTCCAGCACCTTCGTCATCGTCCGCCGCTACCGCGCGCTGGTGCGCGAACAAGACCCGGAGTCTGCGCAGGCCTGGGAGCGCATGGCCGCGGCCTGGCGGCTGCGCCGCAAGGGCTGAGCGGCCTCAGAGCGTCAGCTCGCCGCGCACGCAGCTCACGCTCTGGCCGCCCACCCACAGGGTGCGGCCGTCGTGTTCGATGTGGACCCGCCCGGCGCGGCCCAGGCGCTGGCCTTGCGAGGCGACATAGCGCTTCGGGGCCACGCCGCTGTCGATCAGCCACTGCGCCACCCCGGCGTTCAGCGAGCCCGTCACCGGATCTTCGGGCACGCCGATCACCGAGGCGAACGCACGCAGCTCGAACTGGCAGTCGCTGCCCTCGGGCCAGGGGCCGACCAGGCCTACCTCCGCCAGTTCCTTCAGCGCGCCGTGGTCCGGCTCGACCGCGAGCACGGCCTCGGCGCTGCCCAGGCGCAGCGTGAGCCAGCGCGGCCCGTTCTGCAGCCACTGCGCGGCCTTCACCTCGTCGCGTGCCAGGCCCAGGGCAGCCAGCACGCGGCCGAGCGTCGTCTCGTCGACCGGCTCCATCCGCAGCGGCGGGGCCGCGAAGGCCGCGCCGGTTTCGTCGAGGCGAATGCGCACCAGGCCCACGCCGCACTGCTGGACCACCGTGCTGCGCACCCGCGGCGTGCCGCCCGCTTCCCGCCAGGCATGGCAGCTCCCGAGGGTCGGGTGGCCTGCGAATGGCAGTTCGCCGTTGGGCGTGAAGATGCGCACGCGGTAGTCGGCCGCGGGGTCGGTGGGCTGGAGCAGGAAGGTCGTCTCGGACAGGTTCGTCCAGTGCGCGAAGGCCTGCATCTGCGCCTCGCTCAGCGAGTCGGCACCGTGCACCACGGCGAGCGGGTTGCCCTTGAGCGGGCGGTCGGTGAAGACGTCGACCTGCGTGAAGCGGAAAGGGGTGCTCATCGTGTGTGGGCCTCCAGGGCCTGGGCCAGCAGGCGCACGCCACGGTCGATCTGTTCGGGTGCCACGGTGACGAAGGACAGGCGCAGCGTGTTGGCGCGGGCGCGGTCGGCGAAGAAGGCGGCCCCCGGCACGTAGGCCATGCCGAGCGACACCGCCTGCGGCAGCAGGGCCGTGGCGTCCACGCCCTCGGGCAGCTCGATCCAGAAGAACATGCCGCCCTGGGGCGTGTTCCAGCGGCAACCGGCCGGCAGGTGGGCCTTGAGTGCCGCTGCCATCGCGTCGCGCTGCACCTTGTAGCGCGCGCGGATGGTCGGCACGTGCTGGTGCAGGAAGCCGCCGCGGATCACCTCGTGCACCACGCGCTGGTTGAAGCCGGGGGTGTGCAGGTCGGCCGCCTGCTTCGCCTGCAGCAGCTTGGGGAAGAGCGGCGCCGGCGCGATCACGTAGCCCAGGCGCAGGCCCGGGGCCAGCACCTTCGAGAAGGAGCCGAGGTAGACCGTGCCCTCGGCCCAGCGCGAGGCCAGCGGGGCTGGCGGCGCGCCGTCGTACCAGAGCTCGCCGTAGGGGTTGTCTTCCACCACCGGCAGGCCCAGTTCGCGGGCGGCCGCCATGAGGTGGTCGCGCCGCGCCGGGCCGATGCATCGGCCGCTCGGGTTCTGGAAGTTGGGCAGCGCGTAGAGGAAGCGCGCGCCGCGTGCGGCGTCGAGGCCCTGCACCAGCGGGCCGTCGTCGTCGCAGGCCAGCGCCACGTACTCGGGCTCGAAGGGGTTGAAGGCCTGCAGTGCGCCCAGGTAGGTGGGCGACTCCACCGCGACCGCGCTGCCAGGGTCGATCAGCACCTTGCCCACCAGGTCGAGCCCCTGCTGCGAGCCGGTGGTGATGAGCACCCGTGCCGGGTCGACCTGCAGGCCCTGCTCGGCCATTTCGGTCGCCACCCACTCGCGAAGGGGTGCGAAGCCTTCGCTGGCGGCGTATTGCAGGGCTTCGCGCGGGTGGTCGCGCAGCACGCGGGCGGTGGCCTCGCGCATCGCCTCGATGGGGAAGGTGTCGGGCGAGGGCAGGCCGCCGGCGAGCGAGATGATGCCGGGCTGCTCGGTCACCTTGAGGATCTCGCGGATCACCGACGGGTTCATGCGCTCGGCGCGGCGGGCGAGCGTCCAGGGCAGTGGGGAGGTCATGTGGACTTTCAGCGGGAGGCGGGAGCGGGCAGGTTCACCGGCATTTTCTTGCCGATGAAGACGGTGGCGATCACGGCGAGCGAGAACAGCAGGGTCATCGCGTCGAGCCGCTCGCCGAGGATGGGCACGGCAAAGAGCAGCGAGAGGAAGGGCTGCACCAGTTGCACCTGGCTCACGCGCACCGTGCCGCCGAGGGCGAGCGCCCGGTACCAGGCGAAGAAGCCGATCCACATGGAAAACAGCGTCACGTAGGCGAAGCCGCCCCAGGCCGCGAGGCTCGCCGGCTGGTGGGGCCATGCGTGCCAGGCCAGCGGCCAGGTGAGCGGCATGCTGAGCACGAGCACCCAGCAGATCACGTGTTCAGCCGACCATTCCTTCGCGAGCTGCGCGCCGCTCACGTAGCCGACCGCGGCGCTGAGCACGGCGAGCAGCAGCAGTCCGTCGGCCGCGCTCACGCGCCCGCCGGTGGTGAGGGCGAAGGCCACCACCAGGCTGAAACCCGCAACGGCGCAGGCCCAGAAGCCGAACGAGGGCCGCTGCCTGAACGCGATCGAGGCCACCACCGCGGTACCCAGCGGCAGCAGCCCGGTGACGACGGCGGCGTGCATCGCATCCACATCGCGCAGCGCCAGGCTGAGAAAAAGCGGGAAGCCGATCACCGTGCCGACGGCGCTCACGGCGAGGGCCGGCAGGTGCCGGGCCCTTGGCATGGGCGCGCGGGTGATCAGCAGGTAGAGAAGGCTCAGCACGCCGGCCAGCGCCGCCCGCCCGGCCGTCACGAAGAGGGGCGCGAGTTGCGGGTCGTCGGCCGGGCCGACGGCGAGGCGGGTCATGGGCGTGGTCATCGCGAAGAGCGTCACGCCGACGAGGCCCAGCCAGAGGCCTTTGGTTTGAGGGTGCATCGGGCCAGTCTAGGCGGCGTGACCAGCACAAGGCCGATACACTTGGCCGGCACAACTCTCCATCTGTGCTGGTGATCCGGCCAGCACAAGCACCCGCCACCCCACCATGACCCCGCTCCAGCCCCTGTCGCGCCAGGCCGACGCCACGCTCACCGAGCAGTTGTCCAGCCGCTTCGCCGAGCAGATCCGCCAGCGGCTGATGGCGCCCGGCGCCCGGCTGCCGTCGGTACGCGAGTGCGCGCGCCGCCACGGCGTCAGCCCGTACACAGTGGTGGCGGCCTACGACCAGTTGCTGGCCCAGGGCCTGGTCGAGGCGCGCAAGCAGCGTGGCTTCTTCGTGCGCGACCAGCGCCGCGAGCCCCCGCCCTCGGCCGACGCACCGCGCGCCGCGCCGCGCCTGGCCGCTCCGGTGAGCGCGACCACGCTCGTGCGCAGCATGTTCCAGCCACCCGGCAGCCAGCCCATGCCCGGGCTGGGCACGCTGCCCGTCGAATGGCTGGACCTGCCGATGCTGAGCGCGGCGCTGCGCCGCGTCAGCGCGCCGGCGCAGCTCGGCCCGCTGTCGCTGCAGTACGGCGAGCCGGCGGGCGACCTGCGGCTGCGCCGTGCGCTGTCGATGCGCCTGGAAGACTTCGGCGTCAAGGCACGGCCCGAGCAGATCGTCAGCACCATCGGCGCCACCCAGGCGCTCGACATCGTCACGCGCAGCCTGCTGCGCGCCGGCGACACGGTGCTGGTCGACGAGCCCGGCTGGTCGATCGAGTACGCGCGGCTCAGCGCGCTCGGCCTGCGCCTGCTGCCGGTGCCACGCGGCGAAGACGGCCCCGACCTCGCGGTGATGCAGCGCCTGATCGAGGCGCAGAAGCCGGAGGACCGGCCGCGCCTGTACGTCACCGTCTCGGTGCTGCACAACCCGACCGGCGCATCGCTCTCGCTCGGCACCGCGCACCGCCTGCTGCGGCTGGCCCAGGCGCACGACCTCGTCATCGTCGAGGACGACACCTACGCCCACCTCGCACCCATGCACTTGCCGCGCCTGTCGGCGCTCGACGGGCTGGAGCGCACGGTCTACATCTCGGGCTTCTCCAAGATCCTGGTGCCCAACTGGCGCGTGGGCTTTCTTGCGGCGCCGCCCGCGCTGGTCGACCGGTTCATCGACACCAAGCTCCTGACCAGCCTCACGAGCCCCGGGGTCACCGAGCAGGCGCTGGCCCATTGCCTGGAGCAGGGCCTGCTGCGCCGGCATGCCGAGCGGGTGGGCCAGCGGCTCGATGCGGCACGCGCGCGTTCCGTGCGACTGGCGGAATCGGCTGGCTGCCGTTTTGCGAGTCCGCCGAGGGGTCTTTTCGGCTGGGTCGACGTGGGCGTGGACACTGAGCGCCTGTCGCACGCGATGGTCGACCAGGGGTGGCTCCTGGCCCCCGGCGCCCTGTTCCACGCCACGCCCCGTCCCACCACGCTGATGCGCATCAATTTCGCGACCACGCAAGACGCCCGCTTCTGGCGCGCGCTGGAGCACACGCGCGACGCCATGCGCCGCGCGGCCTGATTGCCGGCCCGCCGCAGCGTCGCCTACATTCGTACCGTTCATGAGCCTGTTCGAACCCACCATTCCCTTCGGCGAACCGGAGCTGATGCGGGTGAGCGCCTTCCAGCGCTACCTGCATGAGCCCGGCGGCCCGCGCGCACGTGTCGTGGCCGAGGCCGGCAGCGGCCAGCCGGGCCTGAGCCAGTCGCTGCTGGCCGACCTGATGCGCTTCGAGCACTCCGGCCAGGCCTCGGAAGCGCTCGAGGTGCTCGCTGCCTGCGTGCGCCACGCGCAGCATGTCGTCGTGCACCTGCAGATGGGCGACTCGGTCGTGCCGCTCACCGTCTTCGCCGTTGACCGGCTGGTGCATTGCCCGGTGCCGGTGGATGCGCTGCTGCTCAAGCGGCCGACCGAGCTGCGCGTGCTGCACGTCGAGCCGGCGGTGCTGCGCCCACCGGGCGATGCCGAGGCCTCGCTCGTCGGCGAAGGCCAGCACTACCACCCGCTGCGGCCGCTGCTGTGGGAGCTGGCGCTGCGCGGCGCGCGCAGCACCCTGTTGCCCGAGATCGCCGGCCAGGTCGCCTACCGCGTCGCCCCCGGCGTCGACCTGTCGGGCCTGCGTGTGGCCGGCGCCTTGCCGGCGGCGATCCAGAAGCTGCAGGGCGACCGCTACACCCTGCGCGAGATGTCCGACTGGCCGGGCTTCGACAACGAGCGTGCCTCGCGCCTGCTCAATGCGCTGTACCTGCAATCGGGCCTTATCGTGAGCCGCACGCGGCCCACCGGTTTCGGCGAGTCCTTTTTCGGCGCTCTCGGACGCTGAAGCGCGAGCCGGGGCCGCACGTCAGCGGCTTCCGAGTTCTTCCCAGCGCTCCAGCGCTTCCAGGAGTTCGGTTTCGATCTGCGAGAAGCGCGCCTGCGTCTGCGCGAGCACCTGCGGGTCGCCGCTGTAGATGGCAGTGCCGCTCAGTTGGTCGCCGAGCTGCTTCTGCTCGACTTCGAGCGCCTCGATGCGCGCCGGCAGGCCGTCGAGCTCGCGCTGTTCCTTGTAGCTGAGCTTGGCTTTCTTCACCGCAGCTGCCGGGGGCGGCGCGGCGGGCGGTGGCGCGGCCGGCTTCGCCGCCCGGTCGTCGCGCAGCGCACGGGCGCGCGCCTGCTGCGTCTTCCAGTCTTCGTAGCCGCCTTCGTACTCGCGCCAGAGTCCGGGTGATTCGTCGCCTTCCCAGGCGATGGTGCTCGTGACCACGTTGTCGAGGAATCGCCGGTCGTGGCTGACCAGGAAGACCGTGCCGGCGTACGACTGCAGCAGCTCTTCGAGCAGCTCGAGGGTGTCGATGTCGAGGTCGTTGGTGGGTTCGTCGAGCACCAGCACGTTGGCAGGCAGCGCGAAGAGGCGTGCCAGCAGCAGCCGGTTGCGCTCGCCGCCCGAGAGCGTGCGCACCGGCGAGTTGGCGCGCTCGGGCGAGAACAGGAAGTCGTTCAGGTAGCTCATCACATGCTTGCGCTGGCCGTTGAACTCGACCCACTCGCTGCCGGGGCTGATGGTGTCGGCGAGCGTGGCGTCGAGCTTCAGGGTGCTGCGCATCTGGTCGAAGTAGGCGACCTCCAGGCGTGCCCCCTGGCGCACCTGGCCGCTGTCGGGCTTGAGCTCGCCGAGAATGAGCTTGAGCAGCGTGGTCTTGCCGGCGCCGTTGGGGCCGATGAGGCCGACCTTGTCGCCGCGCAGGATGGTGGCGCTGAAGTCCTTCACGATCACCTTCTCGCCGAAGCGGACCGAGACGTCCTTCAGCTCGGCCACGATCTTGCCGCTGGGCACGCCCGAGTCGACCTCGAGCCTGACCTGGCCGAGCGAATCACGGCGCTTCTGCCGCTGGTCGCGCAGCACCTTGAGGCGCTCGATGCGGGCCACGCTGCGCGTGCGGCGTGCCTCCACGCCCTTTCGGATCCACACCTCTTCCTGTGCGAGCAGCTTGTCGGCGCGCGCATTGGCGAGCGCCTCGGCTGCGAGCTGCTCCTCCTTCGTGCGCTCGTAGGCGCTGAAGTTGCCGGGGTAGCTGCGGATGACGCCTCGGTCGAGCTCGAGGATGCGCGTGGCCACGTTGTCGAGGAAGGCGCGGTCGTGGGTGATCAGCATCACGCTGCCCTTGAAGCCGTTGAGCAGCTCTTCCAGCCAGGCGATGGAATCGAGGTCGAGGTGGTTGGTGGGCTCGTCGAGCAGCAGCACGTCGGGCACGGCCACGAGCGCCTGCGCGAGCGCCACGCGCTTCTTCATGCCGCCCGAGAGTTCGCCCACGACGCGCGTGCCGTCGAGGTGCAGCTGCGCGAGCGTGGTGTCCACGCGCTGCTCCCAGTTCCACGCGTCGAGCGCTTCGATGCGGGTCTGCAGTGCGTCGAGGTCGGCGCCTTCGGCGTGCTCCTCGTACTGCTGGCGCACCGCCTTCGCTTCGGCCACGCCTTCGCTCACCATGTCGAACACGCTGGCCTGTGCGTCAAACACCGGCTCCTGCGGCACGTAGCAGATGCGCAGGCCCTGCGTCATCTGCAGCAGGCCGTCGTCGGGCTTCTCCAGCCCCGCGATGATCTTCAGCAGCGAGGACTTGCCGGCGCCGTTGCGGCCGATCAGGCCCAGGCGCTCGCCGGCCTCGAGCGAGAACGCGGCCTTGTCGAGCAGGGCGACGTGGCCGTAGGCGAGGTCGGCGTTGGAGAGGGAGAGGACGGCCATGGTGAGAGCGACAACTGCGAAGCGCGCATTGTCGCTGCCGCCCGTGGCGCGGCGTCAGGCGAGTCGGCGCTCCAGTGCGTCGACGAAGGCGCGTGCGACGTCGAAGCCCGTCTGCTGCGTGATCTCCTGGAAGCCGGTGGGGCTGGTCACGTTGATCTCGGTGACGCAGTCGCCGATCACGTCCAGGCCGACCAGCAGCAGCCCGCGCGCGGCGAGGATGGGGCCGATGTGCGCGGCGATCTCGCGGTCGCGTGCCGAGAGCGGCTGTGCCACCCCCTTGCCGCCCACCGCCATGTTGCCGCGGATCTCGCTGCCCTGCGGGATGCGTGCCAGGGCATGCGGCACCGGTTCGCCGTCGATGATGAGGATGCGCTTGTCGCCGAGCGTGATCTCGGGCAGGTAGCGCTGCACCATCACCGTCTGCGCGCCGTGCTTGTTGAGCGTCTCGATGATGCTGCCGAGGTTCAGGCCGTCGGGCCCCACACGGAAGATGCCCATGCCGCCCATGCCGTCGAGCGGCTTGAGGATGATGTCCTGGTGCTCCGCGTGGAAGGCGCGGATCTCGGCGGCATGGCGCGTGACGAGCGTCGGACCGATGTGCTGCGGGAACTCGAGGATGGCGAGCTTCTCGGGGTGGTCGCGCAGCGCGGCGGGCTTGTTGAAGACCCGTGCGCCTTCGCGTTCGGCCTGCTCGAGCAGATGCGTGGCGTAGAAGTATTCGCTGTCGAAGGGCGGGTCGCTGCGCATCAGCACCGCACCCATCTCCGCGAGCGTGATGCCGGTGCGGGCCTCGGGTTCGAACCAGTCGTCGGTCCTGCCCGTCAGCGTGAACCTCCGTGCCTGTGTGCTCACCTTGCCGCCGCGCCGCCACACCAGGTCACGCGCCTCGCAGGCCCACAGCTCATGTCCGCGCGAGGCAGCCTCTCGCATCATCGCGAAGGTCGAGTCCTTGTAGGTCTTGAAGCTTTCCAGCGGGTCGGCCACGAACAACAGCTTCATGGGGGCGTCTCAGGCAGTGAAGGAGGGCCGCCACTTTTGCACAAAAAGCGCGAGCGCGCCGGCGACCACGCCCCAGAAGGCCGAGCCCACGCCCCACAGCGACAGGCCGCTCAGCGTGACGAGGAAGGTGATGAGCGCCGCCTCGCGGTGCGCTTCATCCTTCAACGCGCCCGTGAGGCCGCCGCCGATGCTGCCCAGCAGCGCGAGCCCAGCGATCGCCGCAACCAGTTCCTTCGGGAAGGCGAGCAGCACCCCCGCCACCGCCGCACCGAAAAGCCCCACCACGATGTAGAGCACACCCGCGGCGGCGGATGCGGCGTAGCGGCGCTCAGGGTTTTCGTGGGCCTCGCGGCCCATGCAGATGGCGGCGGTGATCGCCGCGAGGTTGAGCGCAAAGGCGCCGAAGGGCGCGAGCACCAGGGTCACCGCGCCCGTCATCGTGACCAGGCGCGTGATCGGCATCGAGTAGCCCGCTGCGCGGATCGCGGCGACCCCCGGCAGGTTCTGCGATGCCATCGTCACGACGAAGAGCGGCAGTGCCAGGCTCACCATTGCCTGCCAGTGGAAGACCGGCGCAGTGAAGACCGGCGTCGTGAGGCCGAGGTGGACGCCTTCGGGGTGGAGCTGCCCATGCAGCCCTGCCCAGGCCGTGCCGACCCCGAGCACCACGGGTATCGCATATCGTGGCCAGAAGCGACGCCCTGCCAGGTAGGCCACGAGCATCGCGAACACCAGGCCGAAGGCCGACCTGGCCGCGATGAAGGCGTCGAGCCCGAAGCGCGCCAGCACCCCGGCGAGCAGGGCGTTGGCGATCGGCATTGGGATGCGGTCCATCAGGCGCTCGAACCAGCCCGTCGCGCCGAAGAGCACGATCAGCGCCGCCGACACCATGAAGGCGCCGATCGCCTCGGGCATCGTGAAGCCACCGGCCGCCCCTGCCGTGGCGAGCACTGCCGCACCGGGGGTGGACCACGCGATCATCACCGGCTTCTTCAGCCAGAGCGACGGCACCAGGGTGCACACCCCCATGCCGATGCCCAGGGCCCACATCCAGGAGCTGATCTGTGCGGCGTCCGCGCCGAGCGACCGGGCGGCCTGGAAGACGATGGCCACCGAGCTGGTGTAGCCGACCAGGACGGCGATGAAGCCCGCGGCGAGGGTGGAGAGCGAGCTGTCGCGAAGCAGGGAGCGCATCGCGGCGGGCTAGATTTCCACCTTGGAGCCGAGCTCCACCACGCGGTTGGTCGGCAGGCTCAGGTACTCCGACGCACCGCTCGCGTTGTGGTGCATGCTCGCAAAGAGCTTCTCGCGCCACATGGTCATGCCCTGGCCGAAGGTCGGGATCACGATGTCGCGCGACAGGAAGTAGGAGGTCTCCATGTCGTCGAGCTGCACGCCGCGGTGGCGCAGGAGGGCCAGCGCTTCCGGCACGTCGGGGTCGTTCTTGAAGCCGAAGTTGAGCGTGACCTGCCAGCAGTCGCGGCCGAGCGGTTCGATCTCGCAGCGCTTGTCGAAGCCGATCCACGGGATCTCGTGGTGCTTCACGGTCACGAAGAGGTTGGTCTCGTGCAGCACCTTGTTGTGCTTGAGGTTGTGCAGCAGCGCATTGGGCGTGACACCGGCCTCGGGCACGAGGAACACCGCCGTGCCCGCCACGCGCGTGGGTGGGCTCACGAACACCGCTTCGAGGAAGCTCTTCAGGTCGATGGCGTCGTCGCGCAGGCGGTCGCGCATCAGCGCGCGGCCCTGCTTCCAGGTCATCATCAGCGTGAACATCACCGCGCCGATGACCACGGGGAACCATCCGCCGTCGATCAGCTTGCGCGAGGTGGCCGCGAAGAGCAGCAGGTCGACCACGAAGAAGAAGCCGGTGGCGGCCACGCACACGGCCCAGGGGTAGTTCCAGGCGTAGCGGATGACGAAGAAGGTCATCACGGTGGTGATCAGCATGTCGATCGTGACCGCGATGCCGTAGGCGCCCGCGAGCCGGCTGCTGCTGCCGAACATCACCACGGCCAGCACGATGGCGACGTACAGGCTCCAGTTGATGAAGGGCACGTAGACCTGCCCCGTCTCCTTCACCGAGGTGTGCAGCACGCGCAGGCGCGGCAGGTAGCCGAGCTGGATGGCCTGCTTGGTGATGGAGAAGGCGGCGGTGATCAGCGCCTGCGAGGCGATGACCGCGGCGCAGGTGGCCAGGCCGATCAGCGGGTACACCGACCAGGTGGGCGCCATCTCGTAGAAGGGGTTTTTCGCGTTCTCGGGGTGCGCGAGCAGCATCGCGCCCTGGCCGAAATAGTTGAGCAACAGCGCGGGCATCGCAAAGCCGAACCAGGCGACGCGGATCGGCTTCTTGCCGAAGTGCCCCAGATCGGCATAGAGCGCCTCGGTGCCGGTCACGCACAGCACGACTGCGCCCAGGGCGACGAAGGTGATGCCCGGGTGGTTGAAGGCGAAGCTCAGGGCGAAGGTCGGGCTCAGCGCGGTGAGGATCGCGGGGTTGGCGGCGATGTGCTGAATGCCCAGGAGCGCCAGCACCCCGAACCAGGCCACCATCACCGGCCCGAAGAGCTTGCCCATGAGGCCGGTGCCGTGGCGCTGCACGAAGAAAAGCACCGTGAGCACCACCAGCGAGGCCGGGACGACGAAGCTGTGCAGGCCGGGGGCGGCCACCTCCAGGCCTTCCATCGCGCTGAGCACGGTGATGGCGGGGGTGATGACCCCGTCGCCGAAGAAGACCGAAGTGCCGAAGATGCCGATGACCATCAGCACCCGGTGCAGCCGGCGGCGGCCATGGACCGCGCGCGAGGCCAGGGCCAGCATCGCGATCAGGCCGCCCTCGCCGTTGTTGTCGGCGCGCAGGATGAGGCCCACGTACTTGAGCGACACCACCACGGTGATCGTCCAGAACATCATCGACAGCACGCCGTAGATGTTGTCCGGGGTCAGCGGCACCCGTCCGTGAGCGAACACTTCCTTGATCGCGTAGAGCGGACTGGTGCCGATGTCGCCGTAGACGACGCCCAGGGCAGCAAGCGTGAGGGCCGCAAGGCCGGAGGTGGGACGGTGGGGATTCACGGTCGACCAGGGACGCGGGAGCGCCTGGCAGAGTCACGGAGGGGGCTTATTGTGCTCCGCGCTCCCCGGTGTTCACGCCGGGCGGTCCACCGGGCGTGAACGATGTTGCAATGCAGCAACCTACTCGTAGACCTCAGCGTCGGGGTCGGTGGCTTCCAGCTCGTAGGAGGCGGCGAGCATCGCCAGGCGGGCGATCACGCCGTACATGTAGAAGCGGTTGGGCGCGCTGGCGCCCGGCTTCACGCCCGGCTTGGGCAGCTGGTTGGACTCGGCAAACGCCAGCGGCACGAAGCTCGCCCCCGGGGCGTTGAGGTTCTCGTCGATGCCGCGCTCGGCGTTCACGCGGTAGAAGCCGCCGACCACGTAGCGGTCGATCATGTAGACCACCGGCTCGGCCACGGCGTCGTGCACCCGCTCGTAGGTGGGCACGCCTTCCTGCAGGATGACCTCGCTCACCTCCTGGCCATCCTTGATGACGCTCATCTTGTTGCGCGTCTTGCGGTTGAGGTCGGCCAGGTCCTTCGGGTCGCGCACGGTCATGATGCCCATGCCGTAGGTGCCGGCGTCGGCCTTCACGATGATGAAGGGCTTCTCCTGGATGCCGTATTCCTTGTACTTGCGGCGCACCTTGCCCAGCAGCGCCTCGGCGTTGCTCATCAGGCAATCCTGTCCGGTGCCATCGGTGAAGTTGACCTCACCGCACCTGGCGAACATCGGATTGATGAGCCACGGGTCCATGCCCAGGAGCTTGGCGAACTTCTTCGCGACTTCCTCATAGGCCTGGAAGTGGTTGGTCTTGCGGCGCACCGCCCAGCCGGCATGCAGCGGCGGCAGCAGGTACTGCTCATGCAAACCTTCCAGCACTTTCGGGATGCCGGCCGAGAGGTCGTTGTTGAGCAGGATGGTGCAGGGATCGAAGTCCTTCAGCCCCAGGCGCCCGCGCGTGCGCACGAGCGGCTCCAGCATCAGCGAGCTGCCGTCCGGCAGGTCGAGCTGGGTGGGCGCCTTGATGCTCTCGTCGAGCGTGCCCAGGCGCACGTTCAGGCCGGCCTGGTGGAAGATCTGCTTCAGCCGCGCCACGTTCGACAGGTAGAAGGTGTTGCGCGTGTGCCGCTCGGGGATGAGCAGCAGGTTCTTCGCCTCGGGGCAGATCTTCTCGATGGCCGCCATCGCGGCCTGCACCGCCAGCGGCAGCATTTCCTGCGTGAGATTGTTGAAGCCGCCGGGGAAGAGGTTGGTGTCGACCGGGGCGAGCTTGAAACCGGCGTTGCGCACGTCGACCGAGGTGTAGAACGGCGGCGTGTGTTCCATCCATTCCAGGCGGAACCAGCGCTCGATGGCAGGCAGCGACTCGAGGATGCGCTGCTCCAGTTCGTTGATCGGGCCGGTGAGTGCGGTGATGAGGTGCGGAACCATGAGCGGGGCCCGAAAGACAGGGTGGAGACGTCGGGATTCTAGGAGTTGGGGTCGCATTCGCGCAGTGCAAGCGGCGCGCCACGCATTGCGCGAGCCAAAGAAAAAGGCCACCTTGCGGTGGCCTTCCTCGTTGACAGCAAGCGGGTGCTTACTGGTCGGCTTACTGGTGGTAGGCCGTTTCGCCGTGCGACGTGATGTCCAGGCCCTCGCGTTCCTCTTCTTCCGGCACGCGCAGACCGATCACCAGGTCGACGATCTTGAAGGCGACCACCGACACCACACCCGACCACACGATGGTCAGGAGCACGGCCTTGAGCTGGATCCAGACCTGGGTGCCGATCGCGTTGGACGTGACCGAGGCGGTGACCCAGTCGCCGACCAGGCCGGGGCCACCCAGGGCCTGCGTGTTGAACACGCCGGTCAGGATGGCGCCGACGATGCCGCCGACACCGTGCACGCCGAACACGTCGAGCGAGTCGTCCGCGCCCAGCATCTTCTTCAGGCCGTTCACGCCCCACAGGCAGGCGAAGCCGGCGACGAAGCCGATCACGATCGCGCCCATCAGGCCGACGTTGCCCGCGGCGGGGGTGATGGCCACCAGGCCCGCCACGGCGCCGGAGGCGGCACCCAGCATCGAGGCCTTGCCGCGCATCAGCGCTTCACCGATCGACCAGGCCAGCACCGCGGCGGCCGTGGCCGAGAAGGTGTTCATGAAGGCCAGCACGGCGCTGTTGCCGGCTTCGAGAGCAGAGCCGGCGTTGAAGCCGAACCAGCCCACCCACAGCAGCGAGGCACCAACCATGGTCAGCGTCAGCGAGTGCGGGGTGAAGGCTTCCTTGCCGTAGCCCACGCGCTTGCCCACCATGTAGGCACCCACCAGGCCGGCGACGGCCGCGTTGATGTGCACCACGGTGCCGCCCGCGAAGTCGAGCGCGCCCCACTGCCAGATCAGGCCGGCCTTGCCGTTCATCTCGTCGACGACGTTGGCGGCGCTGTAGGCGTCCGGGCCCATCCAGTACCAGACCATGTGCGCGATCGGCGCGTAGCTGAAGGTGAACCACAGCACCATGAAGAGCAGCACGGCGCTGAACTTGATGCGTTCGGCGAAGGCACCGACGATCAGGCAGCAGGTGATGCCGGCGAAGGTTGCCTGGAAGGCGGCAAACAGCAGCTCGGGGATGTAGACGCCCTTGCTGAAGGTCGCCCCCATGGCGAAGGTACCGGTGGCCGGGTCGAAGATGCCCTTCATGAACAGCCGGTCGAAGCCGCCGATGAAGGCGTTGCCCTCCGTGAACGCGAGGCTGTAGCCGTAGATCATCCACAGCACCACGATCATCGAGAAGGTCACGAGCACCTGCATCAGCACCGACAGCATGTTCTTGCTGCGCACCAGGCCGCCGTAGAAGAGGGCGAGGCCCGGCACCGTCATCATGATGACGAGCAGGGTGGCGACGATCATCCAGGCCACGTCGCCCTTGTTGGCGACGGGGGCGGCGGCAGGAGCGGAGGCGGCCTCTGCGGCCGAAGCTGCTTCGGCAGGCGCTGCCGCGACGGCGGCGGCCGAGGCGGCTGCCTCGGGTGCGGAAGCGGCCTGTGCCAGCACGGCCCCGCTGAAGCCGAGGACCGCGAGGCCCAGGGCGAGGGTTGCAATGAGTTTCTTCATGATGGGTTGTCTCTCGTTCGTCTTGTGCGTCAGAGGGCGTCCTTGCCCGTCTCGCCGGTGCGGATGCGCACCACCTGCTCCAGCGGCGAGACGAAGATCTTCCCGTCGCCGATCTTGCCGGTGCGGGCAGCGTTCTCGATGGCTTCGATCACGCGGTCGATGAGCGCGTCATCCACGGCCGCTTCGATCTTCACCTTGGGCAGAAAGTCCACCACGTACTCCGCGCCGCGGTACAGCTCGGTGTGGCCTTTCTGACGGCCGAAGCCCTTGACTTCGGTCACCGTGATGCCCTGCACGCCGATGGCGCTCAAGG
>DASWSY010000526.1:0-3850 GCA_036402415.1 Rhizobacter sp.
CTTGAAAAATTTTCTTCAGGCTCAGGCCGCACGCTTGGTCTTGGTGGCGGCTTGCGTCGCCTTGACCGCGGTCGAGGTCATGGCCTGGAAGTTGGCTTCCGCGACGTCGGCAGCCTGCTTGGCGGCCTTGTGCACCGACTCGTAGGCGTTGTTGGCGGCAGCCACGGCCGACTTGACCAGCGCGACAGCGTTTTCGGTGCCGGCGGGCGCGTTCTTCAGGTTGGTATCGACCAGAGCCATGAACTTCTTCTGGGCTTCGGTGGCCTGGGCTTCCGCGACCTTGCTGATGTCGGCGCTGGTGGCGGAGGCGATGTCGTACACGTAGCGGCCATAGGCGGCGGCCTTCTCGGCAGCAGGTTGCAGCAGGCCGGCTTGCAGGGCCAGCAACTCCTGCGCGTCCTTGACCGACAGCACGGCCTTGGTGTTCTCGGTGGCTTCGCCCAGCGCGGTCTTGGCGACTTGCAGGTTCAACTCCACCAGCTTCTCGATGCCTTCGAAAGCCTTGCCGGTCAGGCCGAAGAGGGTTTCGACGTTGGCCTTGTGAGCGGCGATGAGTTGTTCAGCGGTCAGCATGTTCATGATCTCCAATGGTTAGATTGAGGGGTCTGACACAGCTTTGTTGCGCTGCACCATGACCAGAAGTATACGAACGCGAGCCGACTTTTCAAGTCATTTTTGTTGCGATGCAGCAAATTAGAGGGCGACTCCTAAGTTGTTGACGATGCACGCTTTTTTTGCCGACCACGTGGGGCTCCAGCTGCCGTCTGGCCATCGCTTTCCCTTCCAGAAGTACGGTCTTCTGCGGGAACGGGTGGCGCAGGAGCTGCCGTCGATCGAACTGCACCCGGCACAACCCGCGAGCGAAGGGGAACTGGCGTTGGCGCACGAGCCGCACTACATCGCGGCGGTGCTGCAGGGCCACCTGAGCGACAAGGCCCAGCGCGAGATCGGGTTCCCGTGGTCGCCGCGCATGGCGGAGCGGGCCTGCCGCTCGGTGGGGGCCACCGTCGCGGCCGCGCGTGTGGCCCTGCGGGACGGCGTGGCCGCCAACCTGGCAGGCGGGACCCACCATGCCAGCGCCGACAGTGGCGGCGGCTATTGCGTCTTCAACGACGTGGCCGTGGCCGCGCGCCTGATGCAGGCCGAATGGCACCGTGCCCATCGGCGCCTGCTGCGCGTGGCCGTGATCGACCTCGACGTGCACCAGGGCAACGGCACTGCATCCATCTTCCGCGACGACCCGACGGTGTTCACCTTGTCGATGCATGGCGCGAAGAACTTTCCCTTCCGCAAGCAGCCGGGCGACCTGGACGTCGACCTGCCCGATGGCTGCGGCGACGCCGAGTACCTGCAGGCGCTCGAATCGGCCCTCGACGAACTCTGGGCGCGCCATGGCGAGCATCTGCCCGGCCTCGTCTTCTACCTGGCCGGCGCCGACCCGCACGAAGGAGACCGCCTCGGCCGGCTGAAGCTCAGCACCGAAGGTCTCGCCGAACGCGACCGCCGCGTGCTCGACGCGCTGCTGCAGCGGCGCATCCCGGTCGCGATCTCGATGGCCGGTGGGTACGGCCGCGACCTGGCCGACACCGTGCAGGTACAGGTCAACACCCTGCGCCTCGCCGAAGGACATTGGCGGCGATGGAACAATCAGCGTCCATGACCCCCCCACGTCCCCAGCCCGACGGCCGCGAGGCCTACCGCCATTTCGCACCGATCGCCACCCGCTGGATGGACAACGATGCGTACGGCCACCTCAACAACGTCGTCTACTACAGCCTCTTCGACACCGCGGTGAACCGCTACCTGATCGAAGCCGGCGCGCTCGACATCCACAAGGGCCGCACCATAGGCCTCGTGGTCGAGACGCACTGCAACTACTTCGCCTCGGTCGAGTTTCCGCAGATGCTCGAGGCCGGGATCCGCGTCGCGCACATGGGCGCCTCGAGCGTGCGCTACGAGATCGGCATCTTCGCGGCCGGCGAGCCGCTTTGTGCCGCGCGCGGCCATTTCATCCACGTCTACGTCGACCGCGACACCCGCCGTCCGGTGCCCTTGCCGGACGCGCTCCACCAGGCCCTGCAGGAGATCAAGGTTTGACCCCCACGCCCGAACAGACCGCAGCGGTCGACGCCGCGATCACCTCGCGCCGCTCGCTGCGCGCCTTCCTGCCGACGCCGGTGCCGCACGAGACGCTGGTCGACATCCTGCAGATCGCCGCACGCGCGCCCTCGGGCACCAACACCCAGCCGTGGAAGGTCTACGTGCTGACGGGCGAGCGGCTGCGTTCGCTGTCGCAGCAGGTGCGCGCCGCCTACGACGACCCCGCCGTCTCGGCCCAGCACCACGAGGCCTACGCCTACTATCCGCGCCAGTGGCAGCCGCCCTACATCGACCGCCGCCGCAAGGTCGGCTGGGACCTGTACTCGCTGCTGGGCATCGCCAAGGGAGACAAGGAACGCATGCACGCGCAGCATGGCCGCAACTACGCCTTCTTCGGCGCCCCGGTCGGGCTGATGTTCACCATCGACCGCGTGATGGAGCAGGGGAGCTGGCTCGACTACGGCATGTTCCTGCAGAACATCATGATCGCGGCCCGCGCGCGCGGGCTCGACACCTGCCCGCAAGCGGCCTGGACGCAGTTCCACCGCATCATCCTGCCCGCCATCGGCGCCTCGGTCGACGAGATGCTCGTGTGCGGCATGTCGCTCGGCCACGCCGATCCCAACGCGATCGAGAACACGCTGCGAACCGAGCGTGAACCGGTCGCCAACTTCGTGAGGTTCCTGGAATGAGTCGTCCTGCCGTCCTGGTGGCGCGTGCGATCCAGCCCGAGGTCATCGCGCGCCTGCGCGAGCACTTCGAGGTGGAGGTCAACAGCGCCGACAACGTCTATTCGCGTGACGAACTGGTCGAGCGCCTGCAGGGAAAGCAGGGCGCGCTGACCACCGGCAGCGAGCGCATCGACGACGGCGTGCTCGCCGCCTGCCCGTCGCTGCGCGCGGTGTGCAACATCGCGGTCGGCTACAACAACTTCGACGTGCCCGCCGCCACCGCGCGCGGCGTGCTGTGCACCAACGCGCCCGACGTGCTGACCGAAACCACCGCCGACTTCGGCTTCGCGCTGATGATGGCTACGGCCCGCCGCATCGCCGAGTCCGAGCACTTCCTGCGCCGCGGCGAGTGGACGAAGTGGTCGATGGACATGTTCACCGGCAGCGACGTCCACGGCGCCACGCTGGGCATCCTCGGCATGGGCCGCATCGGCCAGGCCATTGCGCGCCGCGGTGCGTTGGGCTTCGGCATGAAGGTGATCTATTGCAACCGCTCGCGGCTCGCGCCCGAGATCGAGGCCTCATGTCAGGCACGCTACGTGACGAAGGAGGAACTGCTGCGCCAGGCCGATCACCTGGTGATCGTGGTGCCGTACTCGGCCTCGTCCCATCACGCCATCGGCGCGGCCGAACTGGCGCTGATGAAGCCCACCGCGACTCTGACCAACATCGCGCGTGGCGGCGTGGTCGACGACGCCGCGCTGGCGAAGGCGCTCGCGGCCAGGCAGATCGCCGCGGCCGGCCTCGATGTGTTCGAAGGCGAGCCGGCCGTGCACCCGGCGCTGCTGGAGGTGCCCAACGTCGTGCTCACCCCGCACATCGCGAGCGCCACCCGCGCGACGCGCCTGGCGATGGCGAACCTGGCGGCCGACAACCTCATCGCGGCCCTCGGTTTCGGGCCGCAAGCGGGCCGTCCGCCCACGCCGATCAACCCCGAGGTGCTGAAGACCGCCTGAGACAATCGCCGCATGCAAACCCCGTGGTGGATCGTGGCGGCGCTTCTCGCCGTCAATCTCGTG
>DASWSY010000527.1:0-2920 GCA_036402415.1 Rhizobacter sp.
CACCGTGCAGGTGAACGCGAGCGACGCGCAGGAGGCCGACGGCCTGGCCGCGCGCGTGCGCCAGGCCGCCGAGGGCGGCACGGCGATCGTGGCGTCGGCGGTGAAGTCGATGCAGGGGCTGGAGCAGCGCTCCGGCCAGATGACCGACATCATCGGCGTCATCAACGGCATCGCGTTCCAGACCAACATCCTCGCACTCAATGCCGCAGTGGAAGCGGCGCGGGCCGGCGAGGCCGGGCGCGGCTTCGCGGTGGTGGCGAGCGAGGTGCGCACGCTCGCGCAGCGCTGCGCGCAGGCGGCCACCGAGGTGAAGACGCTGATCGAAGGCTCGGCCGCCGAGGTGGCGACGAGCATGGGCCGCATCCGCGAGGCCAGCCGGTCGCTGGAGTCGGTGGTGCAGGGCATCTCGCAGGTGGCCGACAAGGCGCGCGTGATCTCCGAGTCGAGCGCCGCGCAACGCAGCGGCCTGCAGGGCATGGAGCAGTCGGTGCAGAGCCTGGACGGCATCACCCAGAGCAACGCCCGCATGGTCGACAGCTCGGTGAAGTCGGCCGAGCGCCTGCGCGAGCAGGCACGCCAGCTCTCGGCCAGCGTGGGCACGATGAAGCTGCGCCAGGGCTGCGCCGACGAGGCCCGCGCGCTCGTCGAGCGCGCGGTGTCGCTGATCGGCAGTGCCGGGCTGGCCGCAGCGGTCGGCCGCTTCCACGCGCGCGACGGCGGCTTCGTCGACCGTGACCTCTTCATCATCGTGCTCGACCGCAAGGGCTACTTCCGAGCCTTCGGCATGGACCCGGCCAAGGCCGACAAGCCCGCGGTGGCCGCCCCCGGCGTCAACATCGACGAACTCAACGCCAAGACCTACGGCGCGGCCGATGCCGGCGGCGGCTGGATCGAATTCAAGAGCCTGCACCCACAGACCAAGCTGCCGGTGGACAAGATGGCCTACGTGATGCCCTCGGGCCCGGAGCTGGTGGTGATGTGCAGCGTCAACAAGACCGACGGCGCGGCACTGCCCGCACCGGCGCCGGCGCTGGCACGCGCATGAGCGGCCGGGCTCGCGCGGAACCTGCACACCGCTTCGTCCCCTAAGGACGGAGGGCCGGCCCATCGCCGGCTCCATCCTCCGGAGGACCCCGCTCGATGAAATGCCCCCACTGCACGGACACCACGCTGGTCATGTCGGACCGCCAGGGTGTGGAGATCGACTACTGCCCGCAGTGCCGCGGCGTGTGGCTCGACCGCGGCGAGCTCGACAAGCTGATCGAGCGCTCGGCGCGGCAGGAGTTCGCGCCGCAGCAGCCGGCGGTGCCGCAGCCGGTGCGGCGGCCGGACTTCGAAGACTCCGACTACCGCAAGCACCACGGGGGCTACCCGCGGCGCAAGTCCTGGCTGTCCGACATCTTCGATTGAGCCGGCCGGCCCCGCTCACTGGCAGGTGAAGCTCGAGGCGAGGTTCACGTCGCCGGTGCCGTTGTAGCGGGCCACGCGCGGGTAGGGGCACAGGGGTCGGGTGCGGTTCGCGGCCCAGCCGGCGGGCACGTCGGCGTTGGCCCCGGCCGCGTTGCCCGCGCCACGCGCGCTGGCGGTGATGGCGTTGGGGGCCACCCCGTGCTCCACCCAGTTCACGAGCGGCGTCAGCATGTCGAACTGGTCGGTGGACGGGCCGCCCGAACAGTGGCCCATGCCGGGCACGCGGTAGAACTTCGCGAAGCTCGACGCGTTGCCGCCGTTGTTGGCGTTGAGCCCGTCGTACCAGGCCTGCGTGTCGTCGACCGAGAAGATCGGATCGGCCACGCCGTGGTAGACCATGATCTTCGCGCCGCGGTCGCGCAAGGTGCCGAGCTGCGTCGGATTGGGCGGCGTCATGAAGCTCATCGCCGACTCGGTGTAGGTCGCGTTGGTGGCGTTGACGAGCGCGAGCGCGTTGTCGATGTCGAGGCCGAGCGCATAGGCCGGGCCGTTGAAGGTCGCCGGGTTCTCCGGCGGCACGCCCCAGATCAGGCCCACGCCGCCGCTGTCGAGCAGCAGGGGTGCGAGGAATTCCCAGAACGGGATGCCGCCACTGGCGATGCCGGGGTCGTACGGGAAGCTCGCGTAGAACGGCGTGCCGTTGCTGGTGGTGGCGCCGCTGAAGATCGGGGCGATGGCGGTCTTCTGCGCCGCACTCAGGCAGCTTCCGTCACGCGCGCCGGTGCAGGTGGGCACGTCGTTGGCAAGGCTGAAGGCGGTGCGGCAGGCGTCCACGTCCTGCACCAGGCCGTCGGCCACGCCGTCGAGCGCGTCGCAGCGCGCGAGCACCGCGTTGGCGACCGTCGTGCGCTCTGCGGGGGTGAAGCCGGTCGAGATGTCGGCCGGGTCGGTGGCCACGCTCGCATAACGCTGGCCGCCGAAGATGTTGGCGATCGCCGCGAGCGGCAGGCGGTAGCCCGGCGCGCCGGCGAGGTAGCCGTCGTACTCGCCCGGCAGGCGCGACATCGCCACCATGGTGTGGCGTCCGCCGTTGGAGCAGCCGCCGATGTACGAGCGGTCGGGGCGCTTGCCGTAGGCCGTCTGGATCACGCTCTTGGCCATGGGCGTGAGCTTCTGCACCGCCTGGTAGCCGTAGTCGAGGCGGGCCTGCGGGTCGATGCCGAAGGTGGGGCCGAGCGAGCCGGCGTGGCCGGCGTCGGAGCTGATCACGGCGAAGCCCATGTGCAGTGCGTTCGTGAGCCCTCCGCCGCCGTTGACGGCGCCGGTGGCCTGCACGACGCTGCCGTCGATGCCGCCGTTGCCCTGGTAGAAGAAGCGGCCGTTCCAGTTGATCGGCAGGCGCATCTCGAAGCCGATCGCGTAGGCGTTGTTGTCGATGCCGGTGCGCGGGTACATCGAGCCGGTGACGAGGCAGTGCGCCGCCACCGGTTGGCCAGCCACGCTGAGGGCG
>DASWSY010000528.1:0-6680 GCA_036402415.1 Rhizobacter sp.
CTTTGCCAGCCATGCCGGCGCGCTTGACGATTCGTGCAAGCGCGCCCCGGAGTTTCCCTAGCGGCGGGCTTCAAGCCCACCACGCCGGCACCCCGCTTCCCATAATCCGACCATGACCGCCGACCCCTCCTCCATGAGCACCGACGAGGTCTCGGCACGCGAGCGCGTGCCCTACTGGACGGACTGGATCAACCGCCTCTTCCACGGCCTGCGCTCCGACCTCTATGGCGACACCGACTTCGAAGGCCACATCGCCAGCGCGCACGCAGGCGACGTGATCCTGACAAGGCTGGAATCCAACCGCCACCGCGTGATGCGCTCGGGGGCCCAGGTGCGTGGCAGCGAGATGGGGTACCTCAAGATCGTGGCCCCCTTCCACGGCTGCGCCGGTGTCGAGCAGAAGGGCCGCGAGGCCTGGGTGTCGCCGGGCGAGTGGAGCATCTACGACACGACCGACACCTATGCCGTGTCCAACCCGGTGCCCGTGGAACACCTGATCGTGATGGTGCCGAAATCGCACCTGGCCGAGCGGGGCCTCGCGATCGACGAGCTGATGGCACGCCGGCTTGGCGCACAGGGCGGCATCGCGCGCGTGGCGCTCGAGACCATGCGCAGCGCCTGGCGCGAGCTGCCCGGCATGTCGGACGAAGCCGCGCACAGCCTGGGCGACGTGATCACGCAGTGCGTGCACCTGTCGCTGCTCGACCTGTCGGGCCGCGCGACCGCGGTGACGCAACGCGAGGCGCTGCGCGAGCGCATCAAGCAGCACGTGCTGCGCCACCTGGGCGATCCGTCGCTCTCGGTCGACCGCATCGCGCTCGCCCTGGGCGCGAGCCGGCGCCAGCTCTACAACGCGTTTTCAGACGAGCCCGACGGCATCGCCGGCTTCGTGCTCGCACGCCGCATCGACGCCTGCCGTGCGGCCTTCGCCGACCCGCAGCTGGCGGGCCGCTCCATCACCGAGATCGCGCTCGCCTTCGGGTTCTCGAACGCGGCGCATTTCAGCCGCGTGTTCCGCGCGCACACCGGCCTCACGCCCAGCGACTACCGGCACCAGCGCCGGCATGAGCGGCAGCCCGCCTGACGCTCGGATTCAGCCGTGCGCCGCCAGCCAGGCGCGCGCGTCGGCCTCGTCCTGGGCGATGCCCGCACGCAGCGCGTCGAGCGAGTCGTAGCGGCGCTCGTCGTGCAGCTTATGCAGGAGCTCCACCTGCACGCAGCGGCCGTAGCCGCCTTCGAGCGCCAGGCCCCGGGGCCAGTCGAGGCAATGCACCTCCAGCAGCACGCGGCCGGAGTCGTCGACCGTCGGGCGCACGCCCAGGCTCGCCACGCCGTCCACCGGTGTGTCGACGAGGCCCCTCACGCGCACCGCGAAGATGCCCATCGCCGCGGGCTTGGGATGGCGGAAGCGCAGGTTGAGCGTGCGAAAGCCCAGGTCGCGCCCGAGCTTCTTGCCGTGCACCACGTGCCCGCTGATGCAGTAGGGCCGACCCAGCAGCTCGGCCGCCTTGGCCATGTCGCCCGCGGCCAGCGCCTCGCGCACGGCAGAGCTGGACACGCGCAGGCCGTGCACCTCGTAGCTGTTCATGCGCGCCACGTCGAAGCCCTGGGTGCTGCCGGCGGCGTCGAGCATGGCGTAGTCGCCGGCCCGCTTGGCGCCGAAGCGGAAGTCGTCGCCGACCAGCACGTAGCGCACCCCCAGGCCGCGCACCAGCACGTCGTCGATGAAGGCTTGCGCCGGCTGCGTGGCGAGCGACTTGTCGAAGCGCAGCACCACCACCTGGTCGATGCCGCAGCGCTCGAGTTCCGAGAGCTTGTCGCGCAGCGTCGCGATGCGCGCCGGCGCCCCCTCGGGCTTGCCGGCCAGGTGGGCGAAGTAGTCGCGCGGATGCGGCTCGAAGGTCATCACGCACGAGGGCAGGCCGCGGTGCTGCGCTTCCGAGCGCAGCAGCGCCAGCATGGCCTGGTGGCCGCGGTGCACGCCGTCGAAGTTGCCGATGGTCAGCGCGCAGGCCGGCGCGATGCCAGGGTGGTGAATGCCGCGGAAGACTTGCATGGGCCGGGATTATCGGGCGGCCGATGTACGGGTGCTGTCACCTTCGGCAGGCAGTTTGTCGCGCATCAGATCACGTCCGGCCCGGGCAGCCAGCGCCATTGGCCGGGCGCCAGGTCGGCCGGCAGCACGAGCCGGCCGAAGGCGCTGCGGTGCAGCCCTTCGACCCGGTTGCCCACTGCGGCCAGCATGCGCTTGACCTGGTGGTACTTGCCTTCGGTCAGCGTGAGGCGCAACGTGGTCTCGCCGGTGGCCTCGGCCGCCGCGGCCTGCACGGTGGCGGGGTCGTCGATGAGCTTCACGCCGTCGAGCAGGCGCTGCACCTGTTCGGGCGTCACGGGATGCTTGCAGGTGACCTCGTAGACCTTGGGCACGTGCTTCCTGGGCGAGGTGAGGCGGTGGATCAGCGCGCCGTCGTCGGTGAAGAGCAGCAGCCCCGTGGTGTCTTCATCGAGCCGGCCGATGCTCTGCACGTCGCGGCGCCTGAGCGGCGCGGGCAGCAGGCTGTACACGCTCAGGTGGTGCTTGGGCTTCTGCGAGCACTCCACGTTCTTCGGCTTGTGCATCATCAGCAGGGCCTTGGCGTGGTAGGCCCATTCTTCGCCGCGCACGCTGAAGACCAGGCCCTCCGGGTTCACGTCCTCGAACGGGTCGTCGTGCACCACGCCGCCGATGCGCACGTGGCCTGAGGCGACAAGACCTTCGCATTCACTCCGGGCGCCGAAGCCCTGCGAGTACAGCACCTGACTCAGTTTCATGCGCGGCATTGTCGGTGCCCCGCGGGCACCGCCGCGCTCAGAGGCGCTTGAGCACGTCGCGCGCTGCGAGCTCGGCCGCCAGCGAGGCGTCGAGCGACGAGCGGCACAGCCCGGCGTGGGCGTACTGCAGGTTCTCGTACAGCTCGGCCGTGGCCGGGAAGGCCTGCAGCAGGAAGTCGAGGTCCTCGCCGGGCGGCACCTCGGCCAATTCCTTGGACAGGTGATCGATCACCGACCGGTACTGGTCGGCGGCCATGGGAACGAGCTTGCGTTCCATGCGCTCCAGCAGCTGGGCCAGGGTCAGCAGAACGCGGAAACTCTCGGGAAGGGTGCGGGTGACAGCATTCATGCCATCGACATGGTGGCGACGTGGGCGGCTTCAAGAGGCCACAATGCGCGCTTTTCCACACCGCCGCGCCCCATGAAGATCGCCACCTTCAACATCAACGGCATGAACGCCCGCCAGACCCGCCTGCTGGAGTGGCTGGCCGAGACCTCGCCCGACGTGGCCTGCCTGCAGGAGCTGAAGACACCCGACGAGAAGTTCCCCGCCGAGGCGCTGCGCGAAGCCGGCTACGAAGCCATCTGGCACGGCCAGAAGTCCTTCAACGGCGTGGCCATCCTGGCCAAGGGCACGAAGCCGGTCGAACGCCGCCGCGGCCTGCCCGGCGACCCCGACGACAGCCACAGCCGCTACATCGAGGCCGAGGTCAACGGCATCGTGGTGGGCTGCCTCTACCTGCCCAACGGCAACCCGCAGCCGGGCCCGAAGTTCGACTACAAGCTGAAGTGGTTCGACCGCCTGATCGAACATTCGGCCACGCTGCTCGCCGAAGGCAAGCCCACCGTGCTGTGCGGCGACTACAACGTGATCCCGACCGACGAGAAGAAGGACATCTACTCGCCCGCCTCGTGGACGAAAGACGCCCTCACCCAGCCCGAAAGCCGCGCCGCCTATTTCAGGATGCTCGAGCAAGGCTGGACCGACGCCATCCGCCAGGTGCGCCCCAACGAGGAGGTCTACACCTTCTGGGACTACATGCGCCAGCGCTGGCAGCGCAACGCGGGCTTCCGCATCGACCACCTGCTGCTCACGCCCGACCTCGCGCGCCGCCTGGTCGATGCCAACGTCGACCGCGAGACCCGCGGCAAGGAAAAGGCCAGCGACCACGCGCCGGTGTGGGTCAAGCTCGCCTGAGGCGACGGGCGCAGCGGCTCAGGGCCGCTTGTCCAGCGTCATCATGTCGTTGACGCGTGTCATCTGGAAACGGCCGAGGAAGCTGTTGCCCAGCAGCACATACGGCATCTGCGCCTGCAGCACGGTGGCATCGACGCCGTAGACCGTGACCTCGCCGACCCTCACCGAGGTGAGGTTCACCCGGTAGATCGGCACCAGGCCGCCGGCCGTGCTGGCCATGCCGCGCTCGCCCTCGCGGTACTTGATGCCGATGCGCTCGGCATCGGCCGCGCTCATCGCCACGGTGGTGGCACCGGTGTCGACCATGAACTCGACGGCCCGGCCGTTGATGGCGCCGCCGCTCACGAAGTGCCCGCCCGGCCCGGCGGTGAGCACGATGCGCGTGCCGCCATCGCTTCCCCCGCCCGCACCCAGGCTCACCGGCGTGCCGCCCATGGGCACGGAGTGGCGCTTGCCGCCGAGCTCGATCACCGAGCCGTCGGGCGTGAGCGACACGAGCTTCACGCCCTGCACGGTGGCGCCCACGGCCACGGTGCGTGGGCTGCCGTCGATCATCAGCAGGGCCTTGTCGCCCAGGCGGCCGCTCATCGAGACGGTCTGCGCCGACGCAGCAGCCGCCGCCGCCGCGAGGCCCAGGGCCACGAGCCCGGCGCGCAGCATGTCAGTCGCGGAAATTGTTGAACGACAACGGTGCATCGGCGATCTCCTTGCGGATGAGCGCGATCGCCGCCTGCAGGTCGTCGCGCTTGCCGCCGGTCACCCGGACGGTGTCGCCCTGGATCGAAGCCTGCACCTTCATCTTGCTCTGCTTGATGACGGTCTGGATCTTTTTTGCCGTGTCGGAATCGATGCCGCTCTTGACCGTGATCTTCTGTTTCACCTTGTCGCCGCCGATCTTCTCGATCTTGGCGCTGCGGTCGAGGAAGCGCACGTCGACACTGCGCTTGGTCATCTTGGCCAGGAGGATGTCGAGCACCTGGTTGATCTGGAAGTCGCTGTCGGCGTAGACCGTGAGTTCCTTTTCCTTCAGTTCGACGGCGGCCGACGAGCCCTTGAAATCGAAGCGCGTGCCGATCTCCTTGGCCGTTTGGTCCACCGCATTGCGCACCTCGACGAGATTGGGTTCGAGAACGGCGTCAAAGCTCGGCATATGTGGGGTCTTTGGAAGGCTGGGATCGGTGAAAATTCTGCCATGCAAATCGAATCGGGCGTGAGCCTGAAGCCGTACAACACCTTCGGCCTGCCGGCCGTGGCACAGACGCTCGTGCGCATCACGGGCGATGCCGACGTGCGCCGGGTGGTCGACCATGCCGAACTGGGCACCGCCGCCAAGTTCATCCTCGGAGGCGGCAGCAACATCGTGCTCACGCGCGACATGCCCCAGGTGGTGCTGAAGGTCGAAGTGATGGGCCGCCGCATCGTGGAGGAGCGCGCCAACGCCTGGATCGTCGAAGCCGGCGCCGGCGAGAACTGGCACGACTTCGTCACCTGGACCCTCGCGCAAGGCTGCCCCGGCCTGGAGAACATGGCCCTGATCCCGGGCACGGTCGGCGCCTCGCCGGTGCAGAACATCGGGGCCTACGGCATCGAGCTGAAAGACCGTTTCGACTCGCTCGACGGCGTGGACCTGCTCACCGGCCGCACCGTGACGCTCGGGGCGGAGATGTGCCGGTTCGGCTACCGCGACAGCGAGTTCAAGCACTCGCTGGCCGGCCGAGTGCTCATCACCCGGGTGCGCTTCAAGCTCCCCAAGACCTGGCAGCCGGTGCTCGGCTACCTGGAGATCGAGCGCAAGATGAACGAGACCGGCATCGGCCGCCCGACGCCGCAGCAGGTCTACGACTGGATCATCGCCATCCGCCGCGCCAAGCTGCCCGACCCGGCGGTGGTGGGCAATGCCGGCAGCTTCTTCAAGAACCCGGTGGTCACGCCCGAGCAGTGCCGCGACATCATCGGCCGCGACCCGGAGATCGTGCACTACCCCATGCCCGACGGCACGATGAAGCTCGCCGCCGGCTGGATGATCGACGCCTGCGGGTGGAAGGGCAAGACGGTCGGCCGCGCCGGTGTCTACGAGAAGCAGGCGCTGGTGCTCGTCAACCGGGGCGGCGCGATCGGCTCGGAGGTGATGACGCTCGCCCGGGCCATCCAGGAGAGCGTCTACGGGCGCTTCGGCATCCGGCTCGAACCCGAGCCGGTGGTGGTGTAGCCGCGTTCAGGCCGGCAGCGCCGACTCGGCGTACTGCTGCACGAACTCGCCACTCGGCGGGATGGGCGTGATGACGTCGACCATCACCCCATCGGGCGCCTTCACGATGAAATGCCGCTGGCCGAAGGCTTCGTCGCGCAGCGGCAGCAGCACCTCCAGGCCCGCGCCGCCGAGCCGCGCGTATTCGGTGTCCACGTCGTCCACCTCGAAGTTGAGCAGGACGCCTGCGCCGGGCGCGCCTCGCCCGGCCGCGGGGATGGTGTCGTGGCGCGCGTCGAGGATGGCGAGGCTCACCGGCGCGCCGGCCTCGCGCGACTGCAGGTGCACGTACCAGTCGGACGTGAACAGCGGCTCGAACCCGAAGTGCTGCTGGTAGAAGCCGGCGGTCGCGGCGACGTCGCGGGTCATGAGAACGGGGTAGTAGCTGGTGATGGCCATGGTGATTTCTCCAAGGTGGGCAGG
>DASWSY010000529.1:0-6371 GCA_036402415.1 Rhizobacter sp.
CGAGCCGCGTCCGCGCACCCTCACCAAGACCTCCTATCCCACCACCACCAAGTGAAGGCCAGACCAACATGCCAGCCTACCTTGCTCCTTCCCGCCTGTTGACGATCCTGTGCGTGTCGCTTTCGCTCGCGGCATGCGTCAACACCCCGCTGCCCGCCGAGGGTGGCGCCGCCCCGACGGCCAATGCGGCCCGCCCTGCGCGCGCCGCGGCCCCGACGCCACCGGCGCCCGAGCCAGCCCAGCGCGCCAGCAACGGCCCCGACCGCAGCCGCGACTACGTGGTCGGCGCCGGCGACGTGCTGCGCATCACCGTCTACCAGAACGCCGACCTCTCGCTCGAAACCCGCGTCAACGAAAGTGGCGTGATCTCGTACCCCCTGCTCGGCCAGGTGGTCGTGGGCGGGCGCTCGGTCGGTGAAGTCGAGCAGACCATCTCCGACGGGCTGAAGAAGGGCAACTTCATCCGCCAGCCGCAGGTGTCGGTGCTCGTCACGCAGGTACGCGGCAACCAGGCCTCGGTGCTTGGCGCCGCCGGGCGCCCGGGCCGCTACCCGATCGAGGTGAAGGGCATGCGCCTGTCGGAGCTGCTGGCGCTCGCGGGCGGCGTGGCCGCCGGTGGCAGCGAGATCGTGACCCTGAGCGGCATCCGCGACGGACGCCCGTTCCGCCAGAAGGTCGACGTGTCCCAGCTCTTCAGCGGCAACACCACTGCCGAAGACCCGATCGTGCTCAACGGCGACACGCTCTACGTCGACAAGCTGCCCACCGTCTACATCTACGGCGAGGTGCAGCGCCCCGGCCCGATCGCGCTCACACCCGACATGACGCTGATGCAGGCCCTGGCCAGCGGCGGCGGCCTGACCCAGCGCGGCACCCAGCGCGGCATGAAGATCCACCGGCGCAACACCAGCGGCAAGGTCGAGGTGGTGTCGCCCAACCTCACCGACCTGCTGCAGCCCGGCGACGTGATCTACGTGCGCGAGAGCCTGTTCTGAGGAGCTGGGCGACATGAACTTCACGCAGTTTCTGGCGATTCTTCGAGCGCGGTGGCTGACCGCGGTCGTGACCCTCTTTGTCGTCGTGGCCCTGGTGATCGGGGTCAGCATGATGTTGCCGCCCAAGTACAAGGCCACCGCGGCGGTGCTGGTGGACATGCGCTCCAACGACCCGATCGCGGGGCAGGTGTCGCCCAACGGCCTGCCCATGAGCTACATCTCCACGCAGGCCGACATCATCATGAGCCCGCGTGTCTCGCAGAAGGTGGTGCGTGACCTGCAACTCACGAACAGCCCGCAGCTGCGCCAGCAATGGATGGAGGCGACCGGCGGCGAAGGCAGCTTCGAGGTCTGGCTCGCCGAGGCCCTGCAGGCCGAACTCGACGTGAAGCCCTCGCGCGAGAGCAGCGTCATCCACGTCGGCTTCACCTCGCCCGACCCGAAGTTCAGCGCGGCGCTGGCCAATGCCTTCGTGCAGTCGTACCTCGACACCACGCTCGACCTGCGCACGGACCCGGCCAAGCAGTACAGCAGCTTCTTCGACAGCCGCCAGAAGGAGCTGCGCGCGTTGCTCGAGAAGGCCCAGGCCAGGCTGTCGAGCTACCAGCAGCAGCACGGGATCATCGCCACCGACGAGCGCTACGACGTCGAGACCGCGCGTCTGAACGAGCTCTCGTCCCAGCTGGTCGCCTTGCAGGCCATCACCGCCGAGTCGTCCAGCCGCGCGGCCCAGGCCCGCAACTCGCAGACGCTGGGCGACGTGATCAACAACCCGGTGGTGCAGGGGCTGCGCGCCGACCTGAGCCGGGCCGAGGCCAAGTTCAAGGAGATGAGCGTGCGCATGGGCGATTCCCACCCCGCCGTGGTGGAGGCCCGCGCCAACATCAGCGAGCTGCGCGCGCGCATCGCCGAGGAGAGCCGGCGCGTCACCGGCAGCGTGTCGACCGACAACTCCATCAACCAGGCGCGCGAAGGCCAGCTGCGTGCCGAGCTGGCCGCGCAGCGTGCGCGCGTGCAGCAGATGAAGGCGCAGCGCGACGAGGCCATGGTGCTGCAGCGCGACGTGGAAAGCGCACAGCGCGCCTACGACGCGGTGGCCACGCGCCTCACCCAGAGCAGCCTGGAGAGCCAGACCAAGCTCACCAACACCGCGCTGCTCGCCGCCGCCACGCCGCCGATCCGCCCCGCCTCGCCCAACCTGATGCTGAACTCGCTGCTCGGCGTCTTCATGGGACTGATGTTCGCGATCGCCTTCGCGCTGCTGCGCGAGCTGCGCGACCGCCGCCTGCGCAGCGTGCACGACGCGATCCAGGTGCTGGGCCTGCCCGTGATCGGGCACCTGCCCGGCCCGATGAGAAAACCGCTGCTGGGCCGTCAGCGCCTGGTGCTGCCGCAACAGGTGATGGCCAAGCTGCCGCGGCGCGAGGCCGCCGCCGCTGCCGTGGGCCGGGGGGAGCCGTCATGAGAATCGAAGCACGCACCGAGGAGCCGCGTTTCGACGCGTCGGAGTCGATCTGGGGCGCCGATGCCGACGTGGTCGTGACCGACCGCCCGATCGGCAGCATCCTCACCGAGACCAAGCGCCTGCCGGCCGGGCAGGTCGACAAGGTGCTCGAGTACCAGCGCCGCAAGGGCCTGCGCTTCGGCGAGGCGGCGGTGGCGCTCAAGCTCATCACCGAAGACGACGTGATGTACGCGTTGTCGCAGCAGTTCCACTACCCGTACGCACCACACACGCGGCGCGACCTCTCGGGAGAGCTGGTGGCGGCGATGCAGCCGTTCAGCGACCAGGCCGAAGCCTTCCGCGCGCTGCGCAGCCAGCTCATGATGCGCATGTTCATGCCCGGTGCGGCGCCGCGCGCGCTGGCGGTCGTGAGCCCGGAGCGCGGCGACGGCAAGACCTTCTTCGCCGCCAACCTCGCGATCGTGATGGCGCAGCTCGGCGGGCGCACGCTGCTGATCGACGCCAACCTGCGCGGCCCGCGCATCCACCAGCTCTTCTCCATCGACGAGAAGGCGGGGCTCTCGGGCGTGCTGAGCGGGCGCGTGCAGTCGAACGTGATCCACCAGATCGCCGACCTCAACACGCTCTTCGTGCTGCCGGTGGGCGTGGCACCGCCCAACCCGCTGGAGCTGGTGGAGCGGCCGGCCTTCAGCCGACTGCTGTCGGAGCTGCTCGGCAAGTTCGACCACGTGATCGTCGACACGCCCGCCGCGCAGCGCGGCTCCGACGCCGGCGTGATCGCGGCGCGCTGCGGTGCGGCGCTCGTGGTGGCACGCCGCCACCAGAGCCGGCTCGGCTCCTTGCACCAGCTCGTGAGTCGCCTCAAGGACAGCCCGGCCCAGCTCGCCGGCATGGTCATCAACGAATACTGAGATGACAGCCCCCCAGTCGTTCCTCTCCTGCCCCCAAGGGGCGCCGTCCGGCTTGGGACGGCCCGGCGCCGGACAGTGAGGCTTCAGGCGATGTCTGCGCTTGGCCATGATCACCCCGGTGCGCTCAGCGCCTCCTGGGACGCACCGCCCGAGTTGCCCGAGCGCACGGCCAGCCGTGCCATCGCGGCGCTGCTCGTGGTGGGGCTGCTCGCGCTCTACCTGCCCACCGCCTTCCGGCTGGTGGACCAGGTGTGGATGACGGCGGAGCAGGGCCATGGCCCGCTGATCCTCGCGCTGTGCGCGTGGATGGGCTGGCAGCGGCGCGCGCGGTTGGCTGCATTGCCCGACACGCCCAACCGCTGGCTCGGCTTCAGCCTGCTGGCGCTGTCGCTCGCGGCCTACGTGCTGGGCCACTCGCAGGGCGTGCTCGGGCTCGAGGCCGCGTCGCAGATCGGGGTGCTGGCCGCGCTGCTGCTGTGCTTCAAGGGACCGGCCGGCCTGCGGGTGATGGCCCTGCCGCTCGTCTTCCTGGTCTTCACCGTGCCCCTGCCGGGCATCCTGGTGCAGACGATCACCATGCCGCTCAAGATTGCGGTGTCGGCCAGCGCCGAGTGGCTGCTGCACGCCGTGGGCTACCCGGTCGCGCGCATGGGCGTGGTGCTGCAGATCGGCCAGTACCAGCTGCTCGTGGCCGATGCCTGTGCCGGCCTCAACTCGATCTTCACCCTGGAGGCGCTGGGCTTCCTGTGGATGAGCCTGCGCCCGCGCAGCACGCCGGCGCGCGATGCGCTGCTCGCGCTCGTGATCCTGCCGATCTCGTTCGTGGCCAATGTGGTGCGGGTGATGGTGCTGGTGCTCGTCACCTACCACCTGGGCGATGCGGCGGGGCAGGGCTTCGCGCACGACTTCTCGGGCCTCGTGCTCTTCGTCGCGGCGGTGCTGATGATGGTGGCGGCCGAGGCGCTGATCCGCCGGCCGCTGGCGCCGCATCGGAGGGCCGCGTGATGCTCGGGCAAAGGATGCCGCTGCTGCGCGCGATCTGGCTGCTGGCCGCGATGCTCGTCGCGGCCGGCCTGGCGCAGGCGCTCAAGCCTGTCCACGAGATGGCCGACCGGCTGCCGCCGATCGACCTCGAGGCCCAGGTGCCGGCCGAGTTCGCCGGCTGGCGCGTCGACCCGTCGACGGCTCCGGTGCTGCCCGACCCCACGCTGCAACGCCGGCTCGACACGCTCTACGACCAGACGCTCGCGCGCACGTATGTCAACGCGCAGGGCGAACGGGTGATGCTGACCATCGCCTACGGCCGTGACCAGAGCTCCGAGGCGACCGCCGTGCACCGCCCCGAGTTCTGCTACGGCGCGCAGGGCTTCACCGTGCGCAGCGCCGGCGTCGAGCCGGTGAGCCTGTCCACCGGCCAGGTGAGGGTGCAGCGGCTGGTGGGCGAACTCGGCCCGCGCGTCGAGCCGATCAGCTACTGGGTGACGCTCGCCGACCAGGCCACGCTGCCCGGCGTGGGCCGCAAGCTGGAGCAGATGCGCCACGGGCTGTCAGGCGAGGTGGCCGACGGCATGCTGGTGCGTGTCTCGACGCTGGTGAAACCCGGTGCCGACGTGTCGTACGCCGCGCAGGACCGCTTCCTGCAAGACCTGGCCGGTGCCGTGCCGAAGGCCGTGCGCGCCCGCTACTTCGGGGCCTGACGGAAGACGACCATGGCCGCCGTCTGGACACCCGACAACGCACACGGCACGGCGCCGTCGCCGGTGTGGCCGCGCGACGCGCACGTCCCGGCCGGCAGCCTGCCCGGCGCGGGGGTGAGCGACTCCACGGTCTATGCCGGCTTCCTGCTGCTGGCGGTGGTGATGCACCACTGGCTGCTGTGCCTGCTGCACACCAAGGGCATCAGCGTGTCGGTGGCCCGGGTGGCGATGGTCGAGATGATGATCTACATCGCATGCGTGCCGCTGCTGCTGGCGCGCCTGTCCTTGCGCTCGCTCATCACCGTGTTCGCGGTGCTCGGCGCCTTCGGGCTTTTCGCGCTGCTGCGCGGCGGCTACTTCGACGCCAAGGCGGCGCGCGACCTGATGATCCCGCTCGTCTTCTTCTGGGCCGGGCGCAGCTTCGGGCAGAACGGCCGCTCGCTCGACCGGCCGCTGCTCCTCATCGCGGCGGTGGTGGTGGCGATCGGCCTCGTGCAGGCGGTGATCCCCAACCTCTACAACAGCCTCTTCAACACCTTCAACTACTACGTGAGCCTGGGCGGCATCAACTCGGCCGCCGCGCAGGTGAGCGGCCAGGCCGTCACCCTGAACGGCATGCGGCCCGAGGGCATCGGCCGCACGCTGCTGCCGCAGGTGCTGGGGGCGCAGCGCGTGTCGTCGGTGTTCCTGGAGCCGGTGTCGCTCGGCAACTTCGCGGTGATCCTGCTCGGCTGGGGACTGGCCAAGCCCTTCGCGCAGTGGCGCCTGTCGGCGTGGTTCATCGGCGCGGCGCTCGTGTGCATCGTGCTCGCCGACTCGCGCTTCGGCTTCTACATGACGGGGCTGCTCGTGATGCTGCGCCTGGTGCTGCACGGCAGCGGCCACCTCGTGGGCATCGTGTTCCCCGCCATCGGCGCGGGTGCGCTGCTGCTGCTGGCCACCCACATGCCCAGCGTCGGCGACAACCTGCTCGGGCGCATGACGGTGAGCGGCCAGTTCCTGCTCGGCTTCGACCACATGAGCCTGCTCGGCCTGCGCGACTTCGCCACCAACTTCGGCGACATGGGCTACGCCTACGTGTTCAGCCGCTTCAGCCTGATCGGGGCCGGACTGATGTGGCTGTGCTTCTACGCGCTGCCGCTGCACGACGAGACGGCGCGGCGCTTTCGCGCCTACATGGCGGCGTACATGACGCTGATCCTGTGCGTGAGCGGCACCTCGCTCTTCGCGCTCAAGACCGCCGGCGTGATGTGGTTCGCGCTCGGCGCCTTGTCGATGCGCAGGCCCGAGGTGCAGGAGAGGG
>DASWSY010000530.1:0-3303 GCA_036402415.1 Rhizobacter sp.
TCGATCAGGCGGTTGTCGAGCGCCTTCTCGAGCGCGTGGCTCTGCACCTCGTTGTGGTAGCGCGAGACCTCCGGCGGCATCTGCGGCATGGCGAAGATGCGCGAGAAGTCGAGTCCCTTCGCCTTCCAGTGCTCGATGCCCTTCTTCGTGTCCAGCAGGTCGGCGCGGCCGATCAGCTCGTCGAACCTGCGGATGCCGAGCTGCGCCATGATCTGGCGCGCCTCTTCGGCCACGAAGAAGAAGTAGTTCACCACGTGCTCGGGGCGGCCCTGGAACTTGGCGCGCAGCACCGGGTCTTGGGTGGCCACGCCCACCGGGCAGGTGTTGAGGTGGCACTTGCGCATCATGATGCAGCCCTCGACCACCAGCGGTGCGGTGGCGAAGCCGAACTCGTCCGCACCCAGCAGTGCGCCGATCACGACGTCACGGCCCGTCTTCATCTGGCCATCGGCCTGCACGCGCACGCGGCCGCGAAGGCGGTTGAGCACCAGGGTCTGCTGCGTCTCGGCGAGACCCAGCTCCCACGGCGTGCCGGCGTGCTTGATCGACGACCAGGGTGAGGCGCCCGTGCCGCCGTCGTGGCCCGCGATCACGATGTGGTCGGCCTTGGCCTTGGCCACGCCGGTCGCGATCGTGCCCACGCCCACTTCGGACACCAGCTTCACGCTGATGTCGGCGCGCGGGTTGGCGTTCTTCAGGTCGTGGATGAGCTGCGCCAGGTCTTCGATCGAGTAGATGTCGTGGTGCGGCGGCGGGCTGATGAGGCCCACACCCGGCACCGAGTAGCGCAGGAAGCCGATGTATTCGGACACCTTGCCGCCCGGCAGCTGGCCGCCCTCGCCCGGCTTCGCGCCCTGGGCCATCTTGATCTGGATCTGGTCGGCCGACGCGAGGTACTCGGCCGTGACGCCGAAGCGGCCCGACGCGACCTGCTTGATCTTCGAGCGCAGCGAGTCGCCGGCCTTCAGTTCGTAGTCGGCCTCGACGACCTTGCTGCCGACGATGTCGGACAGCTTGCTGCCATCGGTGATCTTGATGCCCTTGAGCTCGTTGCGATAACGCGCCGGGTCTTCGCCGCCCTCGCCGGTGTTGCTCTTGCCGCCGATGCGGTTCATCGCGACCGCCAGGGTCGCGTGCGCCTCGGTCGAGATCGAGCCGAGCGACATCGCACCGGTGGCGAAGCGCTTGACGATTTCGGCTGCGGGCTCCACCTCGTCGAGCGGGATGGCCTTGCTCGGGTCGAGCTTGAACTCGAACAGGCCGCGCAGGGTCATGTGGCGACGCGACTGGTCGTTGATGATCTGGGCGTATTCCTTGTAGGTGTCGTAGCGGTTGGCGCGCGTGCTGTGCTGCAGCTTGGCGATGGCGTCCGGCGTCCACATGTGCTCTTCGCCGCGGGTGCGCCAAGCGTATTCGCCGCCGGCATCGAGCATGTTGGCCAGCACCGGGTCGTCGCCGAAGGCGGCCTTGTGCATGCGGATGCCTTCCTCGGCGACGTCGAACACGTCGATGCCGCCCACCTGGCTGGCCGTGCCGCGGAAGTACTTGTCGATCAGGCTCTTCTCCAGGCCGATGGCCTCGAAGAGCTGGGCGCCGCAGTACGACATGTAGGTCGACACGCCCATCTTCGACATGATCTTCGAAAGACCCTTGCCGATCGCCTTCACGTAGTTGTAGATCGCCTTCTCGGCCGACAGGTCGCCCGGCAGCTCCTTGTGCAGCGAGGTGAGCGTCTCCATCGCAAGGTAGGGGTGCACGGCTTCCGCGCCGTAGCCCGCAAGCACGGCGAAGTGGTGCACTTCGCGGGCCGAGCCCGTCTCGACCACGAGGCCCGCGGTCGTGCGCAGGCCCTCGCGCACCAGGTGCTGGTGCACGGCCGAGAGCGCGAGCAGCGCAGGGATCGCCACGTTGTGGCGGTCCATGCGGCGGTCACTGATGATGAGGATGTTGTGGCCGCTCTTGATCGCGTCCACGCTCTCGGCGCACAGCGAGGCGAGCTTGGCTTCCACGCCCTCGTCACCCCAGGCCAGCGGATAGGTGATGTTGAGCTCGTAGCTCTTGAACTTGCCGTTGGTGGTCTTCTCGATCTCGCGCAGGCGGGCCATGTCGGCGAAGTCGAGCACCGGCTGCGACACCTCGAGCCGCATCGGCGGGTTGACGGCGTTGATGTCGAGCAGGTTGGGCTTCGGGCCGATGAAGGACACGAGCGACATCACCACCGCTTCGCGGATCGGGTCGATCGGCGGGTTGGTGACCTGCGCGAACAGCTGCTTGAAGTAGTTGTAGAGCGGCTTGTTCTTGTCCGACAGCACCGCGAGCGGCGAGTCGTTGCCCATCGAGCCGGTGCCTTCTTCGCCGGCCTGCGCCATCGGGCTCATCAGGAACTTGATGTCTTCCTGCGTGTAGCCGAAGGCCTGCTGGCGGTCGAGCAACGATTCGCTGAATTCGGAGGCGGTGCCGATGGCTTCGATCGAATCGAGGCGAACGCGCACGTTCTCGATCCACTGGCGGTAGGGCTTGGCGAGCGCGAACTGGTTCTTCAGTTCCTCGTCTTCGATGATGCGGCCCTGCTCGAAGTCGATCAGGAACATCTTGCCCGGCTGCAGGCGCCACTTCTTGACGATCTTGTTCTCGGGGATCATGGGCAGCACGCCCGATTCCGAGGCCATGACGACCAGGTCGTCGTCGGTCACGATGTAGCGCGAGGGGCGCAGGCCGTTGCGGTCGAGCGTGGCGCCGATCTGGCGGCCGTCAGTGAACACCATCGAGGCCGGGCCGTCCCACGGCTCCAGCATCGCGGCGTGGTACTCGTAGAAGGCGCGGCGGCGGTCGTCCATCAGCGTGTGCTGTTCCCACGCCTCGGGGATCATCATCATCGCGGCATGCGCGAGCGAATAGCCGCTCATCGTGAGCAGCTCCAGCGCGTTGTCGAAGGTGGCGGTGTCGGACTGGCCTTCGAAGCTGATCGGGTAGAGCTTCTGCAGGTCGTCACCCAGCACAGGCGACTTCATCACGCCTTCGCGGGCGCGCATCCAGTTGAAGTTTCCCTTGACCGTGTTGATTTCGCCGTTGTGGGCAACCATGCGGTACGGGTGGGCGAGCGGCCACTCGGGGAAGGTGTTGGTGGAGAAGCGCTGGTGCACGAGCGCGAGCGCGGAGGTGACGCGCGGGTCCTGCAGGTCCTTGTAGTACTTGCCGACCTGGTCGTCATGGCCTCGGAATCGGGCGTGCTGCCCATGATCCCCGAGAACAAGATCGTCAAGAAGTGGCGCCTGCAGCCGGGCAAGATGTTCCTGATCGACT
>DASWSY010000531.1:0-3948 GCA_036402415.1 Rhizobacter sp.
CCCCATGCGGGCCGGAATGCCCTCCCCCAGGCCGAGGCTGCGCGCGAACCACTGAAGAAAGAGGGCCGGCGGGGGCGAGGCCGCCAGGAGCGCGAGGCGCTGCACCGGCAAGCCGTTGGCGGCCGCATGCGCGGTGGCCACGGCCCCCAGTGAATGTGCGACCACGCCGTGCAGCGGCCCCAGCCGCGCCGAGGCCGCCCACAGCGCCCGCACGAACTGCGGCAGCGTGGCGCGCCAGCCGGCGCTGCGGCCGTGGGCGGGGAAGTCGAGCATCACCGGCTCCAGGCCGGCGGCGTCGAGCGTGTCGGCCAGGCCCAGCATCTGGTGCGCGCTGCCGGCCCAGCCGTGCACCAGCAGCACCACCGGGCGCTCGTGGGCCTCGGCGCGCACCCGGGCTCGGCGGTAGACGGCCATCGCCCCCTGCTCGAAGGGCCAGTGCTCCACGCGCCAGCCCTCGGGCAGCGGGCGCCGGCGCGCCGCCCACTTGAACGGCATTGGCGTGAAGAAGAGCCGCAGTGCGAGCCGCGTGGCTGCGGCCGGCGCCACCGACTGCGACAGCCGCAGCGCGAGGCCGAGGCTGCGGGCGACGATCCCGGCATAGAAACCGGCCGCGGGGTTGGCCGCCGTCGCGGCTGCGCTCGGGGTGCTCATGTCAGCGCCCTCCCCATTCGAAATCGGCATTGCACTTCGGCACCGAGGTCCACACCTCGCGCACCCAGGCGCCGGCCCAGGCGAGAGCGCCCACGAGTCCCAGCAAGACAACGATCAACATGGTTCAACTCCTTGTGTCGCACGATCGTGCGAAGTTAGGCCAGCAAATGCGTCGACGGGGTCCATGGTCAGGACGTCAACGCGGGGAAGGAATCTGCAGCGAGCGGATGATCCGCTCGTAGGCCGTCCAGGCACGGTCGGCGGCGCGCGGGTCGCGCAGGAAGCGCGCTTCGCGCATCAGTGCCACGAAGAGGCCGTCGATCTCGAAGACGAGCTGGTCGGGGTCGAGCGCCGGGTCCAGGTGCCCGGCCTCCACCGCCTGCAGCACCGTGCGGCGCAGCGCCGAGCGCCAGCGCTGCACGTGCGTGAGCAGCAACTCGCGCAGCGGGCCTTCACGGTCGTCGAACTCGAAGGCGCCAGCGCTGTAGAGGCAGCCCATCTTGATCTCGACGTCGCGCGCGCGCTGCATCCACAGCCGCATGATGGCGTTGAGCCGCGGCAGACCGCGCGGCTCGCGCATCGCGGGCGTGAACACGTCGGCCAGGAAACGGCGGCCGTATTCGTCGATGACCGCCGCCTGCAGCGCCTCGCGCGAGCCGATGCGCGAGAACACGCCGCTCTTGGACAGGCCGAGCCGCTTCGCCACTTCGCCGATGGTCAGGCTGTCAAGCCCGTCGGCGGCGGCCATGGCCAGCGAGGTGTCGAGGATCGCAGCCAGCGTGAGCTCGCTGCGTTCGGTCTTGGTTTCCATGGCGCGTATGTTCGCACGATCGTGCGAAGTGTCAAGCCCCTGTACGAACCAGGGCCTCTGCTTGCGTGAGGTCCTGCGGAAGGGCTGCATCGACAGCGCCGGAGGGGCCGTGTACAACGCGGGTAGTTCGAGCGGTGGAGGAACTCGTGGAAGCCAATGCCCGGTGGCTGGGGCGCAAACGGTGGTGGATCGTGGCCGGTCCGCTGGTGGCGGTGGTGGTGCTCCTGGCGGGGCTCACCGCGGCCAGCATCGAGCTGCTCTCGGCCGCGCGCGCCTACGTCGGCGGCGAGAGCCTGTGGTCCAAGGGACAGAAGGACGCCGTCTACCACCTCGAGCGCTACATCGCCACTCGTGACCCGGCCGAGCACCGTGCCTTCGAGACTGCGCTCAAGGTGCCGCTCGGCGACCGCCGTGCCCGGCTTGCGCTGGAGGCGCGCCCGCCCGACCGCGAGGCCGCGCGCCTGGGCTTTCTCGCCGGCGGCAACCACCCCGACGACGTCGACCGGATGATCGAACTCTTCGTTCGATTCCGCCACGTGAGCTTCATGGCTGCGGCGATCGACACCTGGGCCGAAGGCGACCAGCAGATTTCGCAGCTCGCCACGCTCGGCCAGCGGGTGCACGAGCGCATCGCCGGCGGCGACGTGGGCTCTCGCGAACTGGCCGCGCTGGCGGCCGAACTGCCGCGCCTGAACGCACGCCTGACTGCGCTGGAGGAGCGCTTCTCGACCACGCTCGGCGAGGCCTCGCGCATCGTCGGCCGGCTGGTGCTGGCCATCTCGCTCGCGCTCGCGGTGTTGCTGACCGCTGCTGCGATGCTGCTGATTCGCAGGCTGATGCGGGCGCAGGCGCACGCCGAGGAAGCGCTGCGCGTGGCCCACGAACGCTGGACGCTCGCCGCCGCCGCCGCCGGCATCGGCCTCTTCGAATGTGACCTGAACACGCGGCAGACCCGCATCGACGCGCGGGGCGCTGCGGTCTACGGCCTGGCGCCGGAGCCGGTCGTGCTCCAGGGCGGCGAACTCACGCGCTCGCGCATCCACCCCGACGACGCGCCGCAGTTTCGCAGCGCCCTGGCCAGTGCCGCGGCGAGCACCACGTCGACCACGGTGCGCTACCGCGTGCGGCTCGACGACGGCGGCGAGCGCCACGTCGAGGCGGTGGCCCGGGTGCAGCCGGGCGACCCGCGCAGCGGCAAGGGGCCGCGCATGGTCGGCACCCTGCGCGACGTGACGCACGAGGTGCAGGCCACGCAGGCGCTGCTCGACAAGGAAGCCGCCGAGCGGGCCAACCAGGCCAAGAGCGAATTCCTCTCGCGCGTGAGCCACGAGCTGCGCACGCCGCTCAACGCCGTGCTCGGGTTCGCTGAGCTGCTGCACACCGACACCCGCGAGCCGCTGACCGCCACGCAGGCCGCCCGTGTGCAGCACGTCCTCGAAGCGGGCCGCCACCTGCTTGCGCTGATCGACGACGTGCTCGACCTGAGCGAGGCCGAAGAGGCCACCGCGCCGCTCACGCTGCAGCCGGTGCTGCTCGGCGCGGTGGTGGAGGCCGGCGTCGGCCGGCTGCGGGCGCTGGCCGAGCGGCAGGAGGTGAAGGTCGAGGCCGAGCTGCCGGGGCAACCCGTCTACGTGATGGCCGACCCGCGGCGCCTGTCTCAGGTGCTGCTGCACCTGCTGTCGAATGCGATCAAGTACAACCGGCGCGGCGGTGACGTGCGCGTCTCGTGCGAGCCGGTCGGCGAAGAGGTGCGCATCCGTGTGCACGACACCGGCCACGGCCTGCGCGACGACCAGCTCGCGCGGCTCTTCGAGCCGTTCAATCGCCTGGGCGCCGAGGCCACGCGCCAGCCCGGCAGCGGGCTCGGCCTGGTGGTCGTCCAGCGCCTGCTGCAACGCCAGCATGGCCGCATCGTGCTCACCAGCAAGGCCAGCATCGGCACCTGCGTGGAGGTGCACCTGCGGGCCGCGCCCGCGCCGGTGGCGTGAGCTGCCGCTCGCTCAGGCGGCCGCGGCGCGCTGCAGCCCGCGTGGCACCGCGGCGAGCAGGCGGCGGGTGTACTCCTGCTGCGGAGCGTCGAGGATCTGCGTGACGCTTGCCTGCTCGACCACCTCGCCGTCCTTCATCACCAGCACCTCGTCGGCCATGAAGCGCACCACCGCCAGGTCGTGGCTGATGAAGACGTAGGCGAGGCCGAGCTCGTCCTGCAGGTCCTTGAGCAGGTTGAGCACCTGGGCCTGCACCGAGACGTCGAGCGCGCTCACGGCCTCGTCGAGCACGAGCACCTCGGGGTCGAGCGTCAGGCAGCGGGCGATGGCCACGCGCTGGCGCTGCCCACCCGAGAACTCGTGCGGGTACTTGTAGAGCGCCGCCTCGTCCAGCCCCACCTTGGCGAGCAGCCGGCGCGCACGCTCCTGGCGCTCGGCCTCGCTCGCGCCGACGCCGTGGATGCGCATCGGCTCCACCAGCGTCTGCCCGATGGTGAA
>DASWSY010000532.1:0-1829 GCA_036402415.1 Rhizobacter sp.
CGCCGCGCTCGATCAGGCTAGGGTTGGACTCGGTGGGGCGCGTGTCGAGGTCGGCGCCCAGCAGTTCGTCGAGCGCCTTCACTTCGGCCGCGATGGCGGTGCAGCTCGGGTCGATGGGCGGCGCATAGGGGCGTGCCTGCACGGCCACCAGCAGCGGCGGGATGGGGGCCTGCACCAGGTTGAGGTCGTTGAGCGGCGTCATCGCGGCATCGGTGACCGGCTTCGGGTTCAGGTGGGTGCAGGCGCTCGCGAGGAGGGCCAGGCCGAGGAGGGTGCACAGGCGTGGAGTGTTCATGCGGCGCAGGGTAGCAGCCATGCGGCAAAGCCGGGAGCGCTCGAACCCGAGGGTTGGCGCCGGCTGGAGAGGGTGACGGGTATTGTTTTTGCACGACATCGAGACTCGGGGGGTGGCCTTCGGGTTATGGCGCCCCTGGGCCGGCGTGCCGATCAAAGAGAATCGCCCATCCCCCGCTTGCGCGCCTCCACTGTTCCCATGCTGAAGAGCTTGCTCTCCGCTTACTCCGCCTTCGAAGGCCGCTACGACGAGCTGCTCACGGCGTCCGGCGAACCCCGCCTGCACTGGAACGCCTTCCTGCGTGCCCTGGCCGAGCGCGAAGGCGCTGGCGTGGGCGACACGCTCGCGCTGATGGAACGCCAGGTGCGCGAGAACGGCATCACGTACAACGTCTATGCCGACCCGAAGGGCGCCGACCGCCCGTGGGAGGTCGACCCGCTGCCGCTCCTGCTCTCGCCACGCGAATGGGACGAGATCGAAGCCGGCATCGCCCAACGCGCCGAACTGCTCAACCGTGTGCTGGGCGACGTGTACGGCGAGCAGTCGCTGCTGAAGAGCGGGGCGATCCCGCCCTCGGTGGTGTTCGGCCACAGCGGCTTCCTGCACCAGGTGCAGGGCATCCGGCCGCCCGGGGGTGTGCACCTCTTCCACTACGCCGCCGATCTCGCGCGCTCGTCCGACGGGCGCTGGTGGGTGGTGAGCGACCGCACGCAGGCGCCGTCGGGCGTGGGGTATGCGCTGGAGAACCGGCTCGTCGTCTCGCGCGTGTTCCCGCAACTCTTCCGCGACCTGCACGTGCAGCACCTGGCCTCGTTCTTCTCGCACATGCGCGAGTCGCTGCTGCGCTGGGCGCCCAAGGGCGACGGGCCGCCGCTGATCGCGCTGCTGACGCCCGGCCCCTACAACGAGACCTATTTCGAGCACGCGCTGCTGGCGCGCTACCTCGGGTTCGCGCTGGTGGAGGGCATGGACCTCACCGTGCGCGACGGCCGCGTCTGGATGAAGACCGTCGAGGGCCTCAAGCGCGTGCACGCGATCCTGCGCCGCCAGGACGACGACTACTGCGACCCGCTGGAGCTGCGCTCCGATTCGGCGCTCGGCGTGGCCGGCCTCACCGACTGCGCGCGGCGCGGCACGGTGCTGATCGCCAACGCGCTCGGCTCGGGTGTGCTGGAGTCGGGCGCCTTGCTCGGCTACCTGCCGAAGCTCAGCGAACGGCTGCTCGGCGAACCGCTGCGCCTGCCCTCGGTCGCCACCTGGTGGCTGGGCGAGCCGGCCGCCTTCGACGACGCCTGGAAGCGGCTCGACCACATCCTCATCAAGCCGCTGGAGCGTTCGGCGAAGGAGCCGGCGTTATTCGGGGCCGACCTGTCGGCTGACGAGCGCGCGCTGCTGAAAGCGCGCGTCGCGGCGCGGCCGCAGCGCTACGTGGCGCAGGAGTGGGTGCACGTGTCGCAGGCGCCCGTGCTCGAGCGCGGCTCGTCGCCGCAGCAGGGCGATCACCTGAGCGCTCGCACCGTGGGCCTGCGTGTCT
>DASWSY010000533.1:0-3698 GCA_036402415.1 Rhizobacter sp.
CACGCGTAGCCCATGCGTGCGTTGAGCTGCGGGCGTTGCACCGTCTTCACGACCAGGTGCCCGGCGGCGATGTGCTCGCGCACCATGGGCTCGGGGATGAAGCCGCAGCCCATGCAGCGCAGCAGCGCTTCGATCTTGGCCGGCATGGTGCTGACGGTGAAGACGTCCTGCCCCGGCAGCAGGTTGACGGTGAGCGGGGCCAGGCGCTGGGCCGAATCGGCCACGGCCACGGCACGGTGGCGCATCAGCTCGGCGTCGGTGATCGGATGGTCCAGCGCGGCCAGCGGGTGGTGGGGCGCGACGACGAAGACGAAGGGCAGGGTGCCGAGCGCCTGCAACTGCACGCCGGCCGGCGGCGTCTGCTCCATGCCCACGCCGATGGCGAGATCGGCCTGGCCGTTGACCAGCGCTTCCCAGGTGCCGGCGAGGATCTCGTTGCGCAGGCGCAGCCGCGTGCCCGGGCCGGCGCGCTCGGGGTCGTCGCCCCGCGGACACTGGGCATAGAAGGCCTCGCAGATCTCGAACATGGTCACGCGCGAGATCGCGCCGTCGACGGCCACGGTGAGCTGCGTTTCCCACCCCGTCGCCACGCGCTTCACCCGGTTGGCCACCGCGTCGACCTGCTCGAGCAGCCGCCGGCCTTCGTTGAGCAGTTCCTCTCCCGCGGCGGTGAGCCGGGCCTGGCGCGAACGGCGGTCGAAGAGCAGCACGTCGAGTGCGTCTTCGAGCTGCCGCACGTTGTAGGTGAGGGCCGAGGGCACCTTGCCGAGCTCGCGCGCCGCAGCGGCAAAGCTGCCGGTGCGGGCGATGACGTCCATCATCGCCAGGGCCTCGGGGGTGAGCACGTTGCGGGCGTTCAGCATGGGTTCATCTTATTTGAACGGACGCTTCAAGCGGCAACGGCGGTGCGCGCACGCACGAGGATCAACATTCCTTCCCAGAAAGGAACGACACACATGATCACCCTGCGCACCTCCTCCGAACGCGGCTACGCCGACCATGGCTGGCTCAAGTCCTTCCACAGCTTCTCGTTCGCCGACTACTACAACCCCGCCCGCATGGGCGTGGGCAACCTGCGTGTCATCAACGAAGACCGCATCGCCCCCGGCACCGGCTTCGGCACCCACGGCCACCGCGACATGGAGATCGTGTCGTACGTGCTCGAGGGTGCGCTGGGCCACAAGGACAGCATGGGCAACGGCACCGAGATCGTGCCGGGCGACGTGCAGCGCATGAGCGCCGGCCGCGGCGTGCAGCACAGCGAGTTCAACCACGCCAAGGGGCAGACCACGCACTTCCTGCAGATCTGGATCATCCCGGACGAGCGCGGCATCACCCCCGGCTACGAGCAGAAGCACTTCGATGCGGCGAGCAAGCGCGGCAAGCTGGCGCTGGTGGCGAGCCGTGACGGGCGCGAAGGCTCGGTGACCCTCCATGCCGACGCCGCGCTGCGCGCCGGCCTCTTCGACGGCGCCGAGTCGGCCGAGCTGGCCCTCGACCCGGCGCGCCTGGCCTACGTGCACGTGGTGCGTGGCACGGTGCACGTGAACGGGCAGCCAGCGCAGGCGGGTGATGCCGTGGTGCTGGAGCGGGAAGACCGGCTCATGCTTGACCGCGGCGATCAGGCCGAGGTGCTGGTGTTCGACCTCGCACCCTGATGCGCGAGGCCGGAGGGCCTTGATACAGTGGCCGCATGGAAACGGTCATCAAGGTCTTCAGCATCCTCCCCTGGGGCGACTGGGCCGCACTGGCGGCCTTTTTCGTGGGCTGGTCGGGCTACGCCTGGTTCGCGAAAGACCGCTCGCAGACGCGTCCTTCGGTGCTCGCCACGACCAACCGCTACCGGCGCCAGTGGATGATGCAGACCACCTACCGCGACGTGCGCGTGATCGACGGCGTGGTGATCCAGAACCTGTCGACCAGCCCGTCGTTCTTCGCGTCGACCACCATCCTGCTGATCGGCGGCCTGCTGGCGGCGCTCAGCGCCGGCGACAAGGCCAGCGACCTGGTGCGCGACATCCCCTTCGCCGCCCGCACCACGGTGCTGATCTTCGAGCTGAAGCTGGTGCTGCTGCTGGTGATCTTCGTGTATGCCTTCTTCCGCTTCACCTGGTCGATGCGGCAATACACCTTCGGGGCGCTGATGATCGCCGCCGCGCCCGAGGCCAAGCAGTTCGACGAACTCGGCGCCGAGGGTGACGAGAAGCGCAAGGCGTTCGCCGACAAGGCGGGCCGCGTGGTCGGCCTGGCGGCCGAAACCTTCAACGACGGCTTGCGGGCCTACTACCTGGCGTTTGCCGCGGTGGGGTGGTTCTTCTCACCGCTCATCTTCGTGCTGGCGACGGCCGGGGTGATCTGGATCCTGTACCAGCGCGAGTTTCACTCCGAGGTGCTGGGGGCGCTCAACAGCGGAGGCGCCACGGACGGGGCCAGAGAAGGGTCGAGCGACTCGCGCTCATCGAACACGAAGCATCCGCCTTCGTAGTGCCGGCCGCCCACTTCCTCGAAGTACTTGAGGATGCCCCCTTCGAGCTGCACCACGTGCTCGATGCCGGCCTCGGCCATGTAGATCGCCGCCTTCTCGCAGCGGATGCCGCCGGTGCAGTAGCTCACCACACGCTTGCCCGTCAGCTCGTCGCGGTGCGCGGCCACCTGCCGCGGGAACTCGGTGAACTTGCCGATGTTCCAGTCGATCGCGTTGCGGAACTTGCCGTAGCCGACTTCGAAGGCGTTGCGCGTGTCGAGCGTCACCACGGGGCGGCCGTCGTCGTCGACGCCGGCATCGAGCCAGCGCGCCAACGTCTTCGCATCGACCGCCGGTGCACGCCCGGCATGCGGCCGGATGGTCGGGTGGTTCATGCGGATGATCTCGCGCTTGACCTTCACCAGCAGCTTGCCGAAGGGCACCTCGTCGGACCAGCTTTCCTTCGGCTCCAGCGGCGCAAAACGCGCGTCCTGCTTCAGCCAGGCGACGAAGCCACGCACCGCGCCGGCGGGGCCTGCCAGGAACAGGTTGATGCCCTCTTCGGCCAGCAGGACGGTGCCTTTGAGGTGCCGCTCCGTGGCTTGTGAGCGGATGCTCTCGCGCAGCGCGAGCGTGTCCGTCAAGGGCACGAAAAGGTACGAGGAGATGTTCAAAACTGCTGACACGCCGAGGATTTTAAGGACGCTCACGCTCCCTAAAATGCCCCGATGGCCTTCGTACACCTGCGCACCCACACCGAGTTTTCAGTCGTCGACGGCACCCTGCGCATCGACGAGGTCGTGGGCGCCGCGGCGAAGGACGGGCAGGTCGCGCTGGCCATCACCGACCTCTCGAACATCTTCGGCGGCATCAAGTTCTACAACGCCGCACGCAAGAAGGGCGTGAAGCCCATCCTCGGCGCCGACGTGTGGCTGGAGCCCACCGATGGCGAGAAGCAGCCGAGCCGCATCGTGCTGCTGGTGCAGAGCCGGGCCGGGTATCTCAACCTGTGCGAGCTGCTGTCGCGCGGCTGGCTCGACCCCTCGGCACGCGGCCAGGCCCTGCTCAAGTGGGAGTGGCTCTCGGCCCTGAACGAAGGCCTGATCGCCCTGTCGGGTGCCGAACTCGGCCCGGTCGGCCAGGCCCTGGTGGCCCAGGACACGGCGCGCGCGGCAGCCATCGCCCGGCGCCTGGCGGCCATCTTCCCGCAGCGCTTGTACATCGAGCTGCAGCG
>DASWSY010000534.1:0-1874 GCA_036402415.1 Rhizobacter sp.
GGGGTCGCCGCCGCCCTGTCGGGCCGCGACCATGATTTCACGAATGATGCGGGTCCACACCTTGCCGCGCTTTTCGTCCTGGCGGCCTTTGCGATGCTGGATGTTGGCCCATTTGGAATGTCCGGCCATGAAGGCTCCTGCTGCGGGAAGCCGGCGTCACGCGCGGCCTGGCCCGAATGTGGTTCTTGGGGGATAGACTGCAATTTTAGCGGTGACACCCCGCCTTCCCTGGAGCAATGTTCATGGCCGAGCCCATCCTGATCGCCAAGCACGGCGCCGTCGAATGTTTTCTGCTGCCGGCCCTGGCCAACCGCCACGGCCTCATCACCGGCGCCACGGGGACCGGCAAGACCATCACCCTGCAGAACCTGGCCGAGCATTTCAGCAAGATCGGCGTGCCGGTCTTCATGGCCGACGTGAAGGGCGACCTGACCGGCATCACCCAGCCCGGCAAGATCGGCGACAAACTCGCCGCCGTGCTGAAGGAGCGCGGCCTCGACGCCCCGGAATCCTTCGCCTGCCCCTCCACCCTCTGGGACGTGTTCGGCGAACAGGGCCACCCCGTGCGCGCCACCGTCAGCGACATGGGCCCCCTGCTGCTGGCCCGCATGCTGGCGCTCAACGAGACCCAGGCGGGCGTGCTCAACCTCGTCTTCAAGATCGCCGACGATTCCGGCCTGCTGCTGCTCGACCTGAAGGACCTGCGCGCCATGCTGCAGCACGTCGGCGAGAACGCGAGCCAGTTCACCACCGAGTACGGCAACGTCAGCGCCGCCAGCGTGGGCGCCATCCAGCGCGGCCTGCTGCAGATCGAGGAACAGGGCGGCGACAAGTTCTTCGGCGAGCCCATGCTCGACATCGCCGACTTCATGCAGACGGTGGATGGCAAGGGCGTGGTCAACGTGCTCTCGGCCGACAAGCTGATGAACGCGCCGCGGCTGTACGCCACCTTCTTGCTGTGGATGCTGTCCGAACTCTTCGAGCAGCTCCCCGAGGTGGGCGACCTGGAAAAACCCAAGCTCGTCTTCTTCTTCGACGAGGCGCACCTGCTCTTCAAGGACGCGCCGGCCGCGCTCGTCGAGCGCATCGAGCTCGTGGTGCGCCTGGTGCGCTCGAAGGGCGTGGGCGTCTATTTCGTGACCCAGAACCCGCTCGACATCCCCGACACCGTGCTCGCCCAGCTCGGCAACCGCGTGCAGCACGCGCTGCGTGCCTTCACCCCGCGCGACCAGAAGGCGGTGAAGTCGGCCGCGAGCACCATGCGCGCGAACCCGGGCCTCGACATCGAGACCGCCATCACCGAGCTCGCGGTGGGCGAGGCGCTGGTGAGCTTTCTCGACGCCAAGGGCCGGCCGAGCGTCACCGAGCGTGTGTTCGTCATCCCACCCGGCAGCCAGATCGGCCCGATCACGCCCGAGCAGCGCAAGGCGCTGATCGCCGGCTCGCTGGTGGCGGGCGTGTACGAGAAGGCGGTCGACCGCGAGTCGGCCTACGAGAAGATCAAGGGCCGTGCCGTGGCCGGGGCCGAAGCCGCTCCCACCGCCAGTCCGGGTCAGGCGACCACCGGCAAGGGTGCCCCCGCCCAGGGAGACGGCGGGCTGCTCGGCGGCGGCCTGAACGACCTCCTCTTCGGCCGCACCGGTCCTCGCGGCGGCCAGCACGACGGCATCGTGCAGACACTCGGGAAGTCGGCCGCGCGCACGATCGGCTCGACGGTCGGCCGCGAGATCATCCGCGGCGTGCTGGGCAGCCTCTTCGGCGGCAAGGGCTCGCGCCGCCGCTGAGCGCTCAGGGCACCGGCAACACCTTCACGCCCGGCCACGACATCACCCGGGCCGTCTTGCTCACCTCCGTCACCAGGCCGCCGGCCCAGT
>DASWSY010000535.1:0-3585 GCA_036402415.1 Rhizobacter sp.
ACCGGCGCGTGGGCCACGTCGCGGGCCTCGGTGCCATCGGTCGCAGGGACGTTCTGGAGGGCGTCGAAGTACGCACGCCAGTTGTCGGGCACGGAGCCCGGGTTGTCGAGGTAGGCCTCGTACATCTCTTCGACGTAGGGCGCATTGCCTCCGAACAGGTACGAGTTCGACCTGTATTCCTGCATCATTTCGCTCACCTTTCGCTCCGGTTTCCGGGGCTGTAGTGGGTTGATAAACCTTCCGCGACACGGCTTAACCGACTGGCGGATTGCGACCCGCCTTGACTGACATCAAGGGGACGGGAAGGACCGTAAAAAGTCTGGGCGCGACTGTAACACCGGCTTGGAAGCACTGTCACTTCGCGGCATTGGACTCTCTGGCGCTTCTTAAGATGGCAACAGGGACAAATCTCACACTCGCATGCACCGCGTGATCCACCTCCAGCCCGAAGCGCCTTCCAAACCGGGGCTGGGCCAGGCGTGCAACGGCTGCGGGGTGTGCTGCACGGCCGAGCCCTGCCCGGTGGGCATGCTGGTGAGCCGCCGGCGCACCGGCCCGTGCGACGCGCTGGTGTGGAGTGCCGATGAGAAGCGGTATCGCTGTGCAGTCGCCAGCGAGCCGGGGCGTTTCGTCACCCGGCGATGGATGGCCCAGGCGCTGGGCCGGGCCGCGCGGCGCCTGATCGCCGCCGGCCAGGGGTGTGACTGCGACCTGACGGTCGAGACCGCCTGATCAGGCGATCGCGGCGAGGCGCTCCCGCGCTGCCGCGTACTCGCTCGCCAGGCGCTGCACGAGCTCGCGCGCCGGCAGCACCTTCTTCACGGCACCAATGCCCTGGCCCGAACCCCAGATGTCTTTCCACGGCTTGACGCGGTTGGAACCGAAGCTCATGGCGCTCGCATCGCTGGTCGGCAGGTTGTCGGGGTCCAGGCCGGCATTGCGGATCGACGGCGCCAGGTAGTTGCCGTGCACGCCAGTGAAGAGGTTGCTGTAGACGATGTCGTCTGACGTGCCATCGACGATCGACTGCTTGTAGCGCTCGTCCGCGCGTGCCTCCTCGGTCGCGATGAAGGCGGTGCCGATGTAGGCGAAGTCGGCGCCCATCGCCTGGGCCGCGAGCACGGCCGCGCCATTGGCGATCGAGCCGCTCAGCGCGAGCGGGCCGTCAAACCATTCGCGGATTTCCTGGATGAGCGCAAACGGGCTCTTCACGCCCGCATGGCCACCCGCACCCGCTGCCACCGCGATCAGGCCGTCAGCGCCCTTGTCGATCGCCTTGTGGGCGAACTTGTTGTTGATGATGTCGTGCAGCACCACGCCGCCCCAGCCGTGCACGGCCTGGTTCACATCCTCACGCGCGCCGAGCGAGGTGATGATGATGGGCACCTTGTACTTGGCGCACAGCGCCATGTCGTGCTCCAGGCGGTCGTTGCTCTTGTGCACGATCTGGTTGATGGCGAAGGGCGCGGCCGGCTTGTCGGGGTGAGCGCGGTTGTAGGCCGCGAGCGTCTCGGTGATCTCGGCCAGCCACTCGTCCAGCAGCTCTGCAGGGCGTGCATTGAGCGCAGGCATCGAGCCCACGACACCGGCCTTGCACTGCTCGATCACGAGCTTGGGGTTGCTGATGATGAAGAGCGGCGAGCCGATGATGGGCAGCGGCAGGTTCTGCAGGATGGGCGGCAAGGCCAAGGGGGTCTCCGGAAGTTCTCAGAAGGATTCGAGGGCGAGCGCCGTGACGCTGTCGGCACCCTCGACGATCGCATCGCGCTGGCCCGGCACGCGGCTCAGGATGTGCTCGGCGTAAAACTGCGCCGTCGTCACCTTGGCCTGCAGGAAGGCGGCATCGCCCTCGCCTGCCTTGAGCTGCGATTCGGCGACCAGCAGCGCTCGGGCGAGCTGCCAGCCGGCCATCACGTTGCCGGCGAGCATCAGGTAGGGCACCGAACCGGCGAACACCGCGTTCGGGTTGCCCTTGGTGCCACCCGCCACGAAATCGACCACTTGCTCGAAGGCGACACGCGCCGCGCTCAGGCGCTTGTGCATCGCACGCGCCGCCACGCTGTCGCGCTTGGCGAGTTCGGCTTCGGTCTTGGCGATCTGCTGCGCAATGGCCTTCGCGGTCTGGCCCCCGTCGCGCGCCGTCTTGCGGCCCACGAGGTCGTTGGCCTGGATCGCCGTCGTGCCTTCGTAGATGGTGAGGATCTTCGCGTCGCGGTAGTACTGCGCTGCGCCGGTCTCCTCGATGAAGCCCATGCCGCCATGCACCTGCACGCCGAGGCTCGTGACCTCGAGGCTCATCTCGGTGCTGAAGCCCTTCACCAGCGGCACCATGAACTCGTAGAAGGCCTGGTTCTGCTTGCGCACTTCGGCATCGGGGTGGGCATGAGCGGCGTCGTACGCAGCGCCCGCCGTGATCGCCATCGCGCGGCAACCTTCGATCTGTGCGCGCATCGTCATCAGCATGCGCTTCACATCCGGGTGGTGAATGATGGGGGCGCTCTTGTTGATCGAGCCATCGACCGGGCGCGACTGCACACGCTCCTTCGCGTACGCCACCGCCTTCTGGTAGGCGCGCTCGGCCACCGCGATGCCCTGGATGCCCACCGCATAACGTGCGGCGTTCATCATGATGAACATGTACTCGAGGCCGCGGTTCTCCTGCCCCACGAGGTAGCCGATCGCGCCGCCGTGATCGCCGAACTGCAGCACCGCCGTCGGGCTGGCCTTGATGCCCATCTTGTGCTCGATGCTCACGCAGTGCGCGTCGTTGCGCGCGCCCAGCGAGCCATCGGCATTGACCAGGAACTTGGGCACGACGAAGAGGCTGATGCCCTTCACGCCTTCCGGCGCACCGGCCACGCGTGCCAGCACGAGGTGCACGATGTTCTCGGCCATATCGTGCTCACCGTAGGTGATGAAGATCTTGGTGCCGAAGATCTTGTAGGTGCCGTCGGGCTGCGGCTCGGCGCGCGTGCGCACGAGCGCGAGGTCGGAGCCGGCCTGCGGCTCGGTGAGGTTCATCGTGCCGGTCCACTTGCCCGAGATCATGTTGGGCAGGTAGGTCGACTGCAGCTCGGGCGAGCCGGCGGTGAGCAGCGCCTCGATCGCACCGTCGGTGAGCAACGGGCACAGCGCGAAGCTCATGTTGGCACTGTTGAGCATCTCGATGCAGGCCGCGCCGATGGTCTTGGGCAGACCCTGGCCGCCGAAGTCGGTCGGGTGCTGCAGGCCTTGCCAGCCGCCTTCGGCGAGTTGGCGGAATGCATCCTTGAAGCCCGGCGTGGTGAAGACCTGGCCGTCTTTCCAGTAGGACGGGTTCTTGTCGCCCTCGAAGTTGAGCGGTGCCAGCACGTCCTGGTTGAACTTGGCCGACTCTTCGAGCACGGCCTGCGCCGTCTCCAGGCCGGCTTCTTCAAAGCCCGGCAGCTTCGCCACTTCTTCCAGACCTGCCAGCTCCTTCATGCAGAACAGCATGTCCTTCACAGGCGCAACGTAGCTCATGACGTCTCCTTCGATACTTCTCTATGTAGGCAAGAAAAAGCCCGTCAGCCTGGATGGGGCGAACGGGCCTGCTGTCGTCGTTTT
>DASWSY010000536.1:0-2753 GCA_036402415.1 Rhizobacter sp.
GACCTCGCGGCTCAGGCTCGACGACTCCTGGTAGATCGTCATGCGCACGGTGCCCGTCTCGCCGATCTGCGGCTTGATGCGCAGCGTGATGCCGACGTCCTTGCGCTCCACCGTCTGGAAGGGGTTGGTGGTCGCCGTGCCAGTGTTGGTGAACTGGCCGGTGATGAAGGGCACGTTGCTGCCGACGATGATCTTCGCTTCTTCGTTGTCGAGCGTGATCAGGTTCGGCGTGGAGACGATGTTGGTGTTGGTCTGGCTCTGCAGGAAGCGCGCGATGGCGGCCAGGCCATAGGTGCCGGCGAAGTCCTTGATGATGCCGATGTTGAGGCCTTCGCCGAGGGCGGCGCTGGTCAGCGTGCCGGCGACCTGCGCGGCGGTGATCGACAGCAGGTTGCCGCTGGTGCCGAAGTTGGTGCCACCGACCACGCCGACCTTGTCGCCTTCCTTGCCCGACAGGCCCTGCCACTGGAAGCCGAAGTCGGCGGCGTTGTTGCCGATCACCTCGACGATCATGCTTTCGATGTAGACCTGCGCACGGCGGGAGTCGAGCTGGTCGATCACGGCACGCAGCTGGCGGTAGACCGGCTCGGGCGCGGTGATGATGAGCGAGTTGGTGGCCGGGTCGGCCTGGATCATGCCGCCGGTGGACGGGGCGGCCGCCGGGTTGATGGGGCTCGCGGCCGCGGCGCTCTGGCCCGCAGCGTTGCCACCGGCCGCCTGTCCGCCGATGCCGACGTTGGCCGTGGCCTGCGGCTGGGGCGTGGAGCCGCCTCCCAGTCCGCCCGCGGCACCACCCGCGGAGTTGCTGTTGGCGCTGAACGCCGCACGCAGCACGGTGGCCAGACGCGTCGCGTCGGCATTCTTCAGGTAGACCACGTAGATGTTGCCCATCGGGTTGTCGCCCGTGGTCGGCCGGTCGAGCTTCTCGACGATGGCCTTGATGCTGGCCATGCGCGCCGGGGTGGAGGCGCGCACGATGAGCGCGTTGCTGCGCGGGTCGACCATCACCGACGAGGTGGCCGCGCCGATGCCCGGCACGCCGGGGGCGCCTGCGGTGGTGCCCCCGTCGCTCAGGCGCTGGACCATCGTGGCCACGTCGCTCGCGACCGCGTGCTTGAGCGCGATGATCTCCACGTCGCCGGCGCTCGGCGTGTCCATCGCCGCGATGATCTTGGCGATGCGCGCGAGGTTGTCGGCGTAGTCGGTGATGACGAGCGTGTTGTTGCCCGGGTTGGCGTTGATGGTGTTGTTGGGGCTGATCAGCGGACGCAGCACCGGCACGAGGTTGTTGGCGTTCTCGTGGCTGAGCTTGAAGATCTGCGTGAGCACCTGGTCGCCCTGGCGCGCCACCGCGCCCACGGAAACCGTGCTCGACTGCAGCTTCGCGTCGGCCTCGGGCACCACCTTGAAGAGCCCGCCCGACTCGACCACGGTGAAGCCCAGGCCGCGCAGCGCGGCGAGGTAGTTGAGGTAGGCCTCGCGCGGCGACAGCGGCTCCTCGCTGTAGAGGGTGATCGTGCCCTTGACGCGCGGGTCGACCACGAACTGCTGCTTGAGGATCGCTCCCATCGCGCGTGACACGCCCTCGATGTCGGCGTTCACGAAGTTGAGCGTGACCGGTTCGCCCCTGAAGCGCGATTCGCGCGCCTGCGCATAGGCCAGCGGCGGGAGCATCGACGTGCCGAGCAGCACGGCGGCAAGTGCTGCGGCGAGCGGGCGCAGCGACTTGTGGAGGGGTGCATTTTTCATGCTTATCCGATCGAAATGACTGACACGGCGCCGTTGCGCCGGCCGATGATGTTGAGCAGGTTGTTCAGCGCGGATTCATCGGCTTCGGTGGCGGCGCGCGCTTCGCCGCGGAAACGCACGCCGTTCGGGCCGGCGGTGCCTTCTCCGTTGAGTTGCAGGGCGCCTTCGAGGGTGGCCAGGCGCAGTTGCGAGGAGCCACCGGCCGTGCCGATCAGGCTGAAGCGGTAGCTGCCCAGCGGCTCCAGCGTGGACACGCGCGACGAGGCCTGCAGCATGTCGATCTCGGCCTGTCCGTCGACGATCCAACGACCCTGCACCAGCTCGAGCTTAAGGCCCGAGGACATGAGCCGCAGCGAGCCACCGAGCTGCAGTGTGTTCCACGGCGTGCCCAGGCCGCCGAGGAAAGCGCCGGGCCACTGGCCGATCCAATCGGGCTTCGGCGCCAGGGTGACGGTCATGCGGCCGAGGCCGGGCTTGAGGTGCACGCTCACGGTGTCGTTGAGGCAACAGGCGTGCCGCGCCCGCAACTCGAAGCCGAGGCCCTTCAGGCGCAGCGTCCATTCCAGGCGGCCGGGCAGGGCGCTGGCGTCACGGCTGCCGGGGCCGCCGGTGAGCACGGCGACCGCGCTGCCCGACCAGACCGTGCCGCGTGCATCGGAGAGCAAGACACGCTGACCGGTGGCGTTGGCCACGGCGCTGGCGAGCCATGCCGCCGGTGCGAAGAGCACGACGCCGAAAAGCACGCCCAGCAGCGCGCCGAACATGGCCCAACGGGCGGCGGCGCTGCGCGACTTTTCCCAGGCGATCTCGGCGTACGACGATTCCTGCCACTGCGTGGGCACCGCGCTCGACGCGAAGCGGCGGCGCAACCCGCGGCGTGCTGGCTTGCGAATGGCCATCAGGCGCCCCCTCCGAGGCTCAGGACGAGCGTGCCGGAATAGCCCTGCGGCCCGCGGGTGAGCTGGGCTTCGATGGGCCGGGCGCGGGCGCCGCTGCGGGCCTCG
>DASWSY010000537.1:0-1581 GCA_036402415.1 Rhizobacter sp.
CTGGGAGCTGGGCGAGACTGGAGAGCGTGTCGCTCTTGAGCAGGCGCTTCGCCGAATCCTCGCGGTAGAAGATCCACACCGGTTCGTAGAACAGGCTGCCGAGCGAGACGAGCGAGTCCTCGTCTTCCTCCGCGGGCCGGCGTTCGCGCTCGTCGGCGCCGCCTTGCACGAAGGCGATGTCGACGCCCGAGGCCGCATCGCGCAGCAGGCGCAGGTTTTCGGCGGCGCCGTTGGTGGGCCGCAGCTCGACGGTGATGCCGTGCTGCTTGAGGAACTGCACGTAGCGCTTGCCGAACTCGGCATAGGCGCCCTGGTCCACGCCGGTGGCGAGCACCACCTTGCGCGGCGGGTTGGGGTCGAGCACCCAGTAGGCGACCACCAGCAGCGCGAGCGCGAGCAGCAGGAAGGGGCCCGCGGTGACCAGCAGGTCGCGGGCCGACAGCAGCGTATTGCGCAGGACTTTGGGCATGGCGGGAACGATACCGTATGCTTTTTCGTCTTTCCTTTTCCCCTTGGTACCCGAAGTCCGATGCGCATCCTCCTCGTCGAAGACGACCGCATGATCGGCGACAGCCTGCGCCACACGCTGCGCCAGGAAGGGCACGCCGTCGACTGGGTGCGCGACACCGGCGCCGCCCAGGCCACGCTCGGCACCGAGCGTTTCGACCTCGTGCTGCTCGACCTGGGCCTGCCGCCCACCGCCGATGCGGCGCCCAGCGGCGAGGGCGGCCTGGGCGTGCTGCGCTGGCTGCGCGGGCGGGCCGATGCCACGCCGGTGATCGTGCTCACCGCGCGCGACGCGCTCGACGACCGCGTGAAGGGCCTCGACGCCGGGGCCGACGACTACCTCGCCAAGCCCTTCGAATTCGAAGAGCTCAACGCCCGCATGCGGGCGGTGCTGCGCCGCCACAGCGGGCGTGCGCAACCGGTGCTGTCGCACCGCGGCGTGACGCTCGACCCGGCCACGCGCCAGGTCACGCAGGGCGGCCAGCCGGTCATTCTCTCGGCCCGCGAGTTCGCGGTGCTGGAGGCGCTCATGACGCGCCCCGGCGCCTTGCTCTCGCGTGCCCAGCTCGAAGACCGGCTCTACGGCTGGGGCGAAGAGATCGAGAGCAACGCCGTCAGCGTCTACATCCACCAGTTGCGCCGCAAGCTCGGGGCGGAGTTCATCCAGAACATGCGCGGCGTCGGGTATTTCGTTCCGAACTGATGAGATCGATCCGCGCACGCCTGCTGCTGGTGCTGCTGGGCATGCTCGCCCTCATTGCCGTCGTGATGGGCGGCGTGACCTACCGCAACGTGCTGGCCGAGACCGAAGCGCTCTTCGACTACCAGCTGCGCCAGATGGCGCTCTCGCTGCGTGACCAGGGCGAGGTGAGCGAGAGCCAGGCCGGCGCGCTGGCCAACGATCAGCTCGACTTCGTGGTGCAGATCTGGACGCTCGACGGCCGCAGCATCTACGCCACGCGCCCCCACGCCGAGCTGCCCTCGCGTGCGCTGCTCGGCCTGGCCGACGTGGTGGTCAAGGGCCAGGTGTGGCGCACCTACAGCGTCGCCACGCCCGGCCGGGTGATCCAGGTG
>DASWSY010000538.1:0-4297 GCA_036402415.1 Rhizobacter sp.
AACCTGCTGACCGAGGCCCAGGCCCGCCGCTTCCGCGCGCTGGTGCTGGAAGAGAACAACGGCGTGCTGCGTGTCGGCATGGCCGACCCGAGCGACCTCTTCGCCTACGACGAGCTCACCCGCATCTTGAAGCGCGAGATCGAGCTCGCCGCCGTCACCGAGACGCAGTTGCTCGCCACCATCGACCGCGTGTACCGCCGCACCGGCGAAATCACCGCGCTGTCGCAGGAGCTGACCGCCGAACTGGCGCAGACCGAGGCCGACTTCGGCAACCTGCTCGGCACCGAAACGGCGGTGAAAGACGCGCCGGTCGTCAAGCTGCTCCAGACCCTGTTCGAAGACGCCGCCCAGGTGCGCGCCTCCGACATCCACATCGAGCCGCAGCAGCACAAGCTGCACGTGCGCTTCCGCATCGACGGCGTGCTGCACCTGCAGACCGAGGCCGACCTCAAGATCGCCCCGGCCCTGGTGCTGCGGCTGAAGCTGATGTCGGGCCTGGACATCTCGGAAAAGCGCCTGCCGCAGGACGGCCGCTTCCACGTCGACATCCGCGGCAACCCGCTCGACGTGCGCATCTCGACCATGCCCACGCAGTACGGCGAATCGGTGGTGATGCGTCTTCTGAACCAGAGCGGCGGCCTGCTGCAGCTCGACCGCCTGGGCATGGGCGAGGCGATGCTCACCAAGGTGCGCGCCGCGCTCAACCGCACGAGCGGCATGATCCTCGTGACCGGCCCGACCGGCAGCGGCAAGACCACCGCGCTCTATGCCTCGCTCAACGAGATCAACTCGCCCGACCGCAAGATCATCACGGTGGAAGACCCGGTCGAGTACCGCCTGCCGGGCATCAACCAGGTGCAGGTGCACGACAAGATCGACCTCTCCTTCGAGCGTGTGCTGCGTGCCGCGCTGCGCCAGGACCCGGACGTGATCCTCGTTGGCGAAATGCGCGACAAGACCACCGCCGAGATCGGCCTGCGCGCGGCCATGACCGGCCACATGGTGCTCTCCACCCTGCACACCAACGACGCGGCCACGACGCCCGTCCGCCTGCTCGACATGGGCGTGCCGCCCTACATGGTGGCGATGTCGCTCAACCTCGTGATCGCGCAGCGCCTGGTGCGCCTGGTGTGCGAGAACTGCGTCGCACCGCACACCCCCACGCCGCAGGAGCTCGGCTGGCTCGACCACTACGTCGGCCCCGAAGGCAAAGACGGCAAGTACATGCGCGGCATGGGCTGCGCGCGCTGCAACGGCACCGGCTTCATCGGCCGCACCGCGGTCTACGAGATGCTGGAAATGACGCCCGAGCTGGTGCAGACCGCCAACCACGGCTCGCCCATCGAGTTCGTGCGCATCGCGCGTGCGCAGATCGGCAGGAACACGCTGCTGCGCAACGCGCTGGCGATGGCCCACGCCGGCCGCTCGACGATCTCGGAGGCGATGGCCCTCGCCGCCAGCGGCGACGGCTGAGCGCACCCCGCCCCATGCCCCAGTTCACCTACACCGCACGCGACGCCGGCGGCGGCCTGCTGCAAGGCGTGGCCGAGGGCGACAGTGCCGGCGCCGTGGCCGCCGAGCTGCAGCGCGCCGGCAGCACGCCGCTGGAGATCGCGGCCGCCACCGCGGTGGGCGCCTCGATGGCGTCGAAGCAGATCACCCTCGGCAGGGAAAAGGTCAAGCACGAAGACCTGCTGATGTTCAGCCGGCAGCTCCACACGCTGCTCAAGTCGGGCATCGCGCTCACGCGGGCGCTCGCGGGCCTGCAGGAGTCGGCCTCGCCGGCGATGAAGGACGTGATCCGCCAGACGCGCGAGAGCCTGGAATCGGGCAACGAGATGTCGACCTCGCTCGCCAAGCAGACCGGCGTGTTCAGCGCGTTCTACGTGTCGATGGTGCGCGTGGGCGAGATGACCGGCCGGCTCGACGAAGTGTTCCTGCGCCTCTTCCATCACCTGGAGTTCGAGAAGCTGATGCGCGACCAGGTGAAGTCTGCGCTGCGCTACCCCACCTTCGTGATTGCGGTGATGATCATTGCCGTCGGCGTGGTCAACGTGTTCGTGATCCCGGCCTTCCAGCGGGTGTTCGACAACCTCGGCTCCGAGCTGCCCTTCATGACGCGGCTGCTCGTGGGCTTCTCCAGCTTCACGCTCACCGCCTGGCCCTACCTGCTGGGCGGGGCGGTGCTGGGCTTCTTCGGCTTCCGACGCTGGACGTCCACCGAGGACGGCGGTTATGCCTGGGACAAGCTGAAGCTCAAGTTCCCCATCGCCGGCAAAATCATCCGCAAGGCCACGCTCGCGCGTTTCTCGCGCAGCTTCGCGCTGGCGCTCAAGAGCGGCGTGCCCGTGGTGCAGGCGATGGCGGTGGTGGCCAACACGGTCGACAACCACTTCTACGCCCGCGCCATCGAGAAGATGCGCGAGGGCGTGGAGCGCGGCGACAGCCTGCTGCGCACCGCTGCCGCAAGCGGCATCTTCACGCCGGTGGTGCTGCAGATGATCGCGGTGGGCGAGGAGTCGGGCCGGCTGGACGAGATGCTGTCCGAGGTGGCCGACTTCTACCAGCAGGAAGTGGAGTACGAGCTGAAGTCGCTCTCGGCGCAGATCGAGCCGATCCTCATCATCTTCCTCGGCGTCTTGGTGCTGGTGCTCGCGCTCGGCGTCTTCTTGCCCATCTGGGACCTCGGCAAAGCCGCGCTGAAGTAAAGCCCCCCAGTCGCTGCGCTCCTGCCCCCAAGGGGCGCCACCCATCGGGCCGGGAAACCCGTCCCTTGGGCGTGGCCTGATGTGCGCCTGCTTCGCGGGCGCGGAGCAACGATCGAACTCAGCGGGAATGCCGCCTCTTTTCGAGGCACCGGATGGGTGAGCCCTCCCTAGCATCACCCTGACCCCCAAACCGCCGATGTCCGGCGGGGTGTGACGGTGCGAGCGATGTTCAACCGACGAGAACAACCTGGCTGGATGGCAGTGGTGCCGCGCAAGCAGAGCGTGGACTTCGCCCACGTGGTGCGCGGTGGCGAACGCCCCGTGCTCAAGCTGCTCGACAGCGCTCCGCGCTCCGGCAATGAAACCCAGGCCCTGCAGCAGGCCCGCCGCACCCACCACCTGCAGCGCTACCGCTGCACCACCTGGATCGAACCCGGCGCCTACCAGACGGTGCAGGTCACGCAGCCCAAGGTCGAGCCGGCCGAGCTGCGTGCCGCGCTGCGCTGGAGCATCAAGGACTCGCTGGACTTCCCGGTCGAGCAGGCCCTGGTCGACGTGCTGCCCATTCCCACCGACGGCATGCCCATGGGCCGCGACGCACTCGCGCTCGTGGTCGCCGCCAAGCGCGAGCGGCTCCAGGAGCGCGTGCAGGCCTTCCAGGCCGCCAAGCTCAAGCTCGCGGTGATCGACGTGCTCGAAGCCGCGCAGCGCAACATCGCCACCCTCTTCGAAACCCCGGGACGCGGCATCGCGATGCTCGGCCTGCACGACAACGGCGCCCTGCTCACCTTCAGCCGCGGCGGCGAGCTCTACGGCCTGCGCCACATCGACGTCAACGTCAGTGCGATGGCCGACCCCGACCAGCGCGAGCCGGTGTTCGAACGCGTGAGCCTGGAGCTGCAGCGTTCGCTCGACAGCTTCGACCGCCAGTTCAGCCAGGTGCCCCTGTCGCGCCTGCTCATCGCCGGCCACCCTGCCGCGGAGAGCTTCTCCAATTTCCTGAAGGACAACCTCTACCTGCCGGTGGAAGTGGCCGACCTCTCGACCGTGCTCGACCTCGGCCGCCACGTCGATGCGCTGCAGGACGTGACGCAGCAACACGCCTGGTACGTGCCGATCGGCATGGCCCTGCGCGACGAGAGCGTGGTGTCATGAGGCAAGGCACCACACACTTCACGCGGGCCGAGCGCCGGGCCGCTCCCAAGCCGGCCCGCATCCCCTCGGGGGATCGGTCGACGTACTCGTCGAACGAGGGGCTGTCATGACGCAGAACATCAACCTCTGCGACCCGTCGCTGCGCGCGAAACGGGAATGGCTCACCGCCACCAACGCGGCACTTGCCGTCGGCGCCTGCGCGCTTGCCGTCACGCTGGCCGGCGGCTGGGCCGTGCATGACGCGCGCCAGTTGCGCGGCCCCGCCCACGACACCCGCAGCGCCCTCGAAGCGGCACAGAAGGAACTCGTCGACCTGGCCCAGCGCGCCGCGCAGGCCAGGCCTGACGTGCGCCTGCAATCCGAGCTGCGCATGGCCCAGGCCGCCGTCACGCAGCGCCAGGCCGCCTTCGATCTGCTGCAGGCCGGCGGCCTGG
>DASWSY010000539.1:0-3833 GCA_036402415.1 Rhizobacter sp.
AACGCCCAGATCGGCGTGACACGCATCGACCCGCCCGACGAGACGCCGCTCATCACGCTCAACGTCGCACCCGGCCCGCGCACTGTGATCGGCACCTGGGAGCTGACCGTCACCGGCGAGCTGAAGACGCGCATCGACGCCGGCGACGCCGACGCGCTCGACCTCGTCGAACGTCTGCGCAAGCGCTGGCCGCTCGCCGAAGGCCAGCCTTTCAGCCAGTCGGCCTGGAACAGCGCCAAGAACGGCACCCTCGCGCAGTTGCGCGCCGAGGGCTACCCGGCGGCCAAGGCCGGCGACACCACCGCCCACGTCGACGCCAAGACCAACGTCGCCGCACTGGCGGTGGAGCTGCAGAGCGGCCCGCTCTTCATCCTGGGCGAGCTGCACATCGAAGGCTTGAAGCGATACAGCGAAGAAGGCATTCGCAACGTCGCCGACTTCGGCCCCGGCGTGCCCTACAGCGAGAAGCGCCTCTACGACTACCAGGAGCGGCTGCTCAAGCTCAATCTCTTCAACACCGTGGCGGTGAGCATCGAGCCCGACGAATCGCGCGCCAAGGCGGTGCCGGTGATGGTGCGGGTGACCGAGCAGTCGCTGCAGCAGGCGGTGGCCGGCGTGGGCTTCTCCGACAACACGCGCGAACGCCTGACCCTCGAACACCGGCACCTGCGGCCCTTCGGCCTGGCGGGCCAGGTGCGCAACAAGTTCGAGCTCGGCCGCACGCAACGCATGTGGGAAGGCGAATGGCTCAGCGACCCGGGCGATGCGCAGTACCGCAAGCTGCTCGCCGGCGGCGTGAGCCGGCTCGACACCGACGTCGACACCACCTTCTCCTGGAAGGCACGCGCCGGCCGCACGGTCTACACCGAGCGCATCGAGCGCCTGATCTTTGCCGAGCTGCTGAGCTCCACCGTCACCAACGGGCTGGGCGAGTTCACCAGCCGCGCCGTCTCGGGCAACTACAACTGGACCTGGCGCGACGTCGACGACCTCATCCTGCCCACGCGCGGCCTCACCACCGTGATCCACGGCGCCGGCGGCTACGCGCTGTCGGAGACGGGGCAAGACGGCCCCTTCGCCCGCCTCTACACCCGCAACACGCTCTACTGGCCCCTGCCGGGCGCCTGGTTCACGCAGACGCGCCTGGAGGTGGGCGAGGTGTTCGCGAAGGAAGCCGTCGGCATCCCCGACGTGCTGCTCTTCCGCGCCGGCGGCGACGAGTCCGTGCGCGGCTACGGCTACCGTGACCTCGGTCCCTACGTGAACGGCGTGCTCACGAGCGGCCGTCATTTGCTCACCGCCAGCTTCGAGATCGCGCGCCCCTTCTCGCTCAACCGCCCGGCGCTGTGGTGGGCCGCCTTCGTGGACGCCGGCAACGCGGTCAACGACTGGGGCGACTTCGAACCGGCGCTCGGCTACGGCCTGGGCGTGCGTTGGCGCAGCCCGGTGGGGCCGCTGCGCATCGACTACGCCTACGGCGAGGAGGTCAAGAAGGGCCGCCTGCACTTCAGCGTGGGCATCGTCTTCTGATGGACACGCCCGACACCGCGCCGCCGCCGCGCCCGCGCCGCCTGCGCCGCAGCGTCATCTGGAGCTTCTCTGCGCTCGCGGCGGTGTGCGCGCTGCTCTCGGGCCTGGTCGTGGGCCTCTACTGGGCGACCGGCACCACCGGCGGCAGCGCCTGGTTGCTCGCGCGCCTGGCGCTGATCGGCGTGAAGGTCGAGGTCAGCGAGCTCGAAGGCCGGCTGCGCGGCGACTTCAAGGCGCGGCAGGTGGTCGTCACCGTCGGGCGCACGCGCGTCGAGGTCGACCGCCCGAGCTGGCGTGCGCTCGAGGTCGACCATGCCCCCGCACCCGGCCTGTGGGCGCGCGTGCACGTCGCCTCGCTCGTGGCCTCGCGCGTGGCGATCACGGTCGAGCCGAGCGGCGGTCCGTCCACGCCCTTCACCCTGCCGCGTAACCTGCACCTCCCTGTGGAACTGCAGGTCGACGAGGTGCAGGCCGGCGAGCTGCACGTGCCGGGCCTGGCGGGCCACCCGTTCCGCGACGTGCGCGGCCAGGCGCACCTGGGCCACGACGGAGGCCGTGCCCACCGCTTCGAACAGCTCAGCGCGCGCCTGGACCCCCTCTTCATCACCGGCCACGCGCGCATCGACGCGACCGGCCCGATGGCCATGGACGTGGACCTGCAGGCTGTGCAGGCACCACAGGGGCAGGCCTCGCTGCCAGCCCTGCCGGCGTGGGCGAAGACCCTGCGCACCGACTGGCTGCTTCAGGCCCAGGCCAAGGGGCCGCTGGCCGGCTTCGACCTCGTCGCCCGGTTGCGCGCGCAAGGCCAGACGCTCGACGCCAGCGCGCAGGTCGTCCCCGAAGCGCCCTGGGCCCTGCCGCGCCTCGACGCCCGCACCGAAGGGCTCGACCTCTCGGCCCTGCTGCAGCAGGCGCCGCTGACCGCGCTCAGCGGCACCCTGCGCATCGCGCCGCAGGCCAGCCCGCAAGCTGCGGCGCAGGGAGCGGCTCCGGTCAGCACGCTCGAACTCGTCACCGATCTCACCAACACCCAGCCCGGCCGATGGGACCAGCAGCACCTGCCGGTGAAGTCGCTCGTGGCCCGTGCCCGCTGGCACAGCGACCAGGCCACCGAGCTGGTGCTCGAACGCTTCGAGGCCACGCTCGCAAACGAACGTCGGCCGGCCGGCACGGTGCAGGGCCAGGCAAGCTGGAAGGGGCGCGACTTCGCAGTCGACGCGACGCTCGCCAAGGTGCAGCCCAGCGCGCTCGACGCGCGCCTGATGGCGATGACGCTGAGCGGCCCCATCCGGTTCTCGGGCTCGCTGGCGCCGCCTTCGCCCGCAGGCGCCAGCGCCGCGCTGGCCCGCTTCGCGGCCCTGGCGGACCTGAGCGGCCAGCTCGTCGAGCCGCAAAGCCCGGTGCGCCTGCGGCTCGACGCCAGCGGCACCGACACGCGCGTGGAGCTGCGCGAACTGGGCGCCCGCGCCGGCGGTGCCAGCGCCGAGCTCAAGGGCACGGCCGAGCGCACGGGCGAGGGCTGGGGGCTCAAGGCCGACGCCGCGCTCGTCGACTTCGATCCCAAACCCTGGTTTCCCGCCGGCCCGCGCGGCGGCTGGCGCGCCGGCACGCACCGCTTCAACCTCGGCGGCAGCGCCGACCTGCAGATCGCCGACAGCGTGCGCACGCGCGGCCCGGCCGACACGCGCGTGCTGATGGAGCGCCTGGCCGGCCTGCGCGGCGAGGCCCAGCTCAAGCTCGACAACAGCAGCATCGCCAACGTGCCGCTGTCGGGCCAGGTGCGCTGGCGCCACGGCGAGCGCGGCACCATGCACGCCGATGCCGACCTCGACATCGGCGGCAACCACCTCGAACTCGATGGCGAGCTCGCCACCGACGCCCGCGGCCAGAAAGACCAGTGGAAGCTGCAGGCCCGCGCCCCCTCGCTCGCCCGCGTCGCGCCCCTGCTGCGTGCCTTCATGCCGAGCGACGAGGCCGCGCTGATGGCCGACTCGCTCGCCGGCTCGTTCACCGGCGAGGCCCAGGCGCGCGGCCGCTGGCCCGACATGAACACGCAGGGCCAGTTGCAGCTCACCGGCGTGAAGGCTGGCGCGTGGAGCGTGGGGCAGGCCCAGGCGCGCTGGCAGGCCAGCAGCCAGCTCGACGCGCGCCTGATGGCGATGACGCTGAGCGGCCCCATCCGGTTCTCGGGCTCGCTGGCGCCGCCTTCACCCGCAGGCGCCAGCGCCGCGCTGGCCCGCTTCGCGGCCCTGGCGGACCTGAGCGGCCAGCTCGTCGAGCCGCAAAGCCCGGTGCGCCTGCGG
>DASWSY010000540.1:0-5143 GCA_036402415.1 Rhizobacter sp.
CTTCGTTGAACTTGCGCGTGACCTCGGCCGCGCCCCAGTCGGCATTGCGCTTCTTGATCTGGTAGGGAGCGAAGTAGGGCTGCGGCTTCGGGCCCGGCACCTCGGGTGCATTGCCCAGGTGGTCGTGCGACTGGGCCGATCCGGCATAGCAGCTGTAGACGAGCGAGGCGCCGAAGTGCTCGTGCACGCGGCGGCGCAGTTCGTTGTCGCCGGCGAAGTCGACGTAGAGAGTGGGGATCGTCTTGTCGAGCGTCTCCAGCGACTGGTAGTCGACCGTGCGGTGGTAGCAGCCCAGGCCTTCGACGAAGGCCTTGTTGCCGCTGGAGGTCAGACCGACGAGGCTGACGTTCTTCAGGTCCTGGAAGCAGAAGACCGTGCCGTAGGCCGTCTTGCTGGAAGCGCTGGAGACGACGATCTGCCTGGCGCCGAAGAAGCTGTTGTCTTCCAGGAAGTCGGCCAGCATGAACGACGTGATGAAGAGCGGGCGCGTCAGCATCTGGTAGTTCTCGTCGGCCTTCCGGTAGGCGGCGTCGGTGGTCACGCGCTGGTACTGGTTGTAGGCGCTGGTCAGCTCCAGGCGGTGTGGCGTGCCGTCGTAGAAGCCACGTTCGCTCACGCGCACCGGCTGCATCACCACGTGGCTCGCGACGGGCCAGAAACCGTAGAAGCGCTCGCCGACCGAGAGACCTTCGACCGTGGTCTCCACGATCTCGGCGAATCCCCAGGCCGGCATGTGGAACCAGGCCTCGTCGCCGGTCGGGTAGAAGCTCCAGTAGCGCAGGTGCGGCACCTCGCCGAAGGCGGCGTAGGTGATGTTGTTGGACGTGACGGCCACGCGGTCGATCTTCAGCAGCGCCTCGCCGGGCTCGAGGGCGGGGATGGGCTTTTCGACGATGCGGGTGCGGCCGAGGTTCTTCTTGTCGCTTTGCAGTTGGGTGAGCATGGTGGTCATGGCGGTCTCCTGGGCGTCTCGAACGGGATAGCCAAAACTGTAGGAGCGCTCGACACTGCGTGGGTTCGGAAACCCGCCACCATGAGCACGCTCCCCGCAGACCCCAAGGCCAAGCCGCTGAAACGGCCCACGCAGGCCCGCGCCAAGTTCACCGTGCAGGCCATCTTCGACGCCTTTGTTCGGATCTGGCAGCGCGATGGCTGGGAGCGCCTGACGACCCGTGCCGTGGCGCTGGAGGCGGGGATCGCGGTGGGCACGCTGTACGAGTACTTCCCGAGCAAGGCCGCGCTGCAGTCGGGCTACGTGCGCCATTGCATCGAGGCGCTGGTCCAGGCGGTGGACACGCAGGCGGTGCACCCGGCGAACCTGAGCTGGCGTGAGCGCCTGCACCGGCTGGTGGCGCTCGCCTGTGGCGTGAGCGCCGAGCCGCCCTCGTGGTTCCACCCCGACATGCTGAGCATCGAGCCGCAGGTGGCCGAACCCAAGCACCAGCGGCGCGCGCATGAAGAGCTGTGCGCGATGTGGCAGCGGGTGTTCGACGCCTGCACCGATCTGCCGCAGCGCCCTTCGCCGGAGACGGTGCGGGCGCTGCACCTCGCGGTGTGGGGTGGGCGCCGTTATGCGATGCTGGTGCGCCTGCCCGATGCGCAGGTGCGCCAGTGGGCTGCCGAGATGGAGCGCCTGTGCATCCTCGCCGTTCTCAACCCGCAAGCGTCGAACCAGGAATCGCCATGATCACCGCCTACCTGCGCTACACCATCGACCCGTACAAGCTCAAGGAATTCGAGCACTACAGCAAGCTGTGGATCCCGCTGATCGAGAAGTTCGGCGGCACGTACCACGGCTGCTTCCTGCCGTCCGAAGGGTCCAACAACATCGCGGTGACGCTGTTCTCCTTCCCCTCGCTGGCGGAGTACGAACAGTACCGCAAGAAGTCGTTCAAGGACGCCGACTGCCAGGCCGCCTTCCAGTACGCCAACGACACACGCTGCTTCCTGAGCTACGAACGCAGCTTCATGCGCCCGGTGTTCGAGGCCTGACACGGCGGGCGTCACGACGGGCGTCGAGGCCGGCAGCGGCTTGCGGCGCAGGCCTACATGCGCTGTGGACCGCCTCCGATCGGCGGCGCGTGTGCGCCTGCCCAGAATGCGATCACCCTAGCTCGTAAGGAGACTCGCATGAACGCAACGACTTTGTTCGCCGGTCTTGTGGCTGCCGCTTCCGTCGGCCTGGCAGGCTGCGATGTGCAGAAGACCCAGGAAGGCGACGTGACCCTTCCGAAGTACGAAGTGGCGAAGAAGGAGGACGGCAACGTCACCATTCCCAAGTACGACGTGACTGCGCCCGACGTGAACGTCACCCAGAAGGAAACCGAGGTCACCGTGCCCAAGATCAAGACCGAGAAGGAAACGATCAAGGTGCCGTCGGTCGACGTGAAGACCGGCCAGGAAAAGGCCGCCGAAGAGGGCAAGTAAGCCCGCCGCGGCCGAAGGCCCGGGCACTACGCCTGGCCGGTCGGCTGCGCCAGCGGCACGGGCAGGGCGCCCGCCACCGCGTCGACGTGCGTGGCGGCCCGGCCCGGTGCCGTGGCGAAGGTCAGCGTGATGCCGAACCCTCGCCCCTCCAGCCCGGAACCCACGTCCAGTGACGCGGCGTGCAGGCTCGCGATGCGCGCCACCAGTGACAGGCCGATGCCGCTGCCGCGACCGGGCGTGCCGGGCACCCGATAGAAGCGATCGAAGATGCGGCCGTGCTCGGCCTCGGGCACCCCAGGGCCATCATCGCGAACGCTGAGCGCCACGCTGCGCTGGCCGTCCTGCAACTCGTGCTCCCGGCACACCACTTCCACGCGCGCACCGGGGCCGGCGTAGCGCAGGGCGTTGTCGATCAGGTTGCGCAGCAGCACGCCGATGGAGTCGACGTCGATGCGGGCGTGGCACGGCTCGGCGCGCAATTGCAGGCGCTGGTTGGCGGTCTGCGCGGTGGCGTCGTAGTCGCGCACCACCAGCGAGACGATCTCGTGCAGCGGCACCGGCGGGCGCCCGCCGCAGTGCTCGACGGCATCCAGGCGCGCAAGGTCGAGCAACTGCTCGGTCAGGCGCGCGGTGCGCTCGATGCCGGCGATGAGGGGCGCCAGCGAGGCGCGGCTTTCTTGCAGGGTCTGCGCCGACTTCACCAGCTGGGCCTGCGCCATCAGCGCCGCCAGCGGCGTGCGCAGCTCGTGCGCCGCATCGGCGAGGAAGCGCCGCTCGCCCTGCAGCGCCGATTCGAGCCGCACGAGCTGCGCGTTGAAGGCCTCGACCAGCGGTTTCACCTCGGTGGGCAGGTCTTCGACCTCGAGCGGTTTCAGGTCGAGCGGGCCACGCTCCTCGATGGCCTGCCGCGCCGCCTGCACAGGGGCGACCGACCAGCAGATGATGCTCCACGTCACCCCGGCCAGCAGCGCCATCAGCAGCGCGATCGTGCCCACGCTGTAGCTCAGCCACAGCTTGATGAGGCTCAGCAACTGGGGCTGCGACTTGCCCACCTGCACCTGCAGTCGGCCGCTCGCGTCGTTGATGGTGTAGACGCGCCACGCCACGCCGTCGACCTCCACGCCGTGGTAGCCCTCGGGCTGGTCGAAGTTGAGCGCCGCCCAGGGTTGCAGCGGCGAATTCGAGGAGCGCAGCACCACGCGCCCGTCGCGCGTCCAGACCTGGAAGCTCAGGAGCTGCGGCTGCACGTGCACCTGCGGCGGCAACTGGAACGCCGGCTCGCTGGAGCCGCCCGGCTGCAGCGCCGGCATCGACATCAGGATCTGCTGGCCCACGGCCTGCATGGACGCGTCCCAGCGGTTGTTCTGCTGGCTCGACATCAGCATCGCCTGCACCGCGAACCACGCGCCCCAGAAGCCCAGGCTCGCGACCATCAGGCCGATGAGCAGGCGCACGCGCAGCGAACTGGCTTTGAGGAGCTTCATGGGCTTGAGTTGAGTTTGTAGCCGTGGCCGTGCACGGTGACGATCAAGTCGTCGCCCAGCTTCTTGCGCAGCTGGTGCACATAGACGGCGACGGTGTTGCTTTCGATCGAGCTTTCGCCGCCGTAGACGGCTTCTTCGAGCTGCTGGCGGGTCACGACGCGGCCTTGCCGTTCCATCATGGCCAGCAGGGTGCGGTATTCATGCAGGCTCAGGTTCACCGGCTCGTCGTCGCGTGTGACGCTGCGGCTGGCCGGGTCGAGGCGGATGTTGCGCGCGGTGAGCACCGGCGACACACGGCCCTGGGCCCGGCGCAGCACCGCACGCAGGCGGGCGGCCAGCTCGTCGGGCTGGAAAGGCTTGACGAGGTAGTCGTCGGCGCCCGCGTCGAGGCCGGCGATGCGGTCGCTGAGCTGGTCGCGCGCGGTGAGGATGATCACCGGCGTGGTGTCGTAGCGCTCGCGCACGCCGCGCAGCACGGTCAGGCCCGAGCCGCCCGGCAGGTTGAGGTCGAGCAGCACGGCCGAGTAGGCGTGGTCGGACAGGGCCAGGCGCGCGGCAGGGGTGTCGGGCGCATGGTCGACCTTGTAGCCGGCGCGGGTGAGCCCCGTGACCAGGGCCTCGGCCAGCATGGCGTCGTCTTCGACCAGCAGGAGTTGCATGACTCGGGACTATGAAGGGCTCTTTAAGCGAGACCGCAGTGTGCCTGGGGTGGCATTAACAACTTTTTAAAGCCTGCCGTCCAGCATGTGGCCATCTTCACGGGAGCACCACATGAATGCCATCAGCACCGCCCGCGAGCTGGCCCCACAAGGCGCCTATGCCGCGGTCCATTTCCGCGAATGTTTCATCGACGAGCTGGCCCGTGCGGCCTGGCGCGACCCGGTGCAGTACCGGCGCGAGATGCTGCCGGCCGGCTCGAAGCTGCGCATCGTGCTCGACGAGGCCGCGCGGGTGTCGGGCTTGAGCCGACCGCAGTCGGCGGGCGTGGCACACGGTGTGGCGCTGTCGGCGGCGCGCGGTGCAGCCGCCGCCCATGTGGCCGAACTGCGCGTCGACGAGCGCGGCGACTGCTGGCTGGAGCGCATGGTGATCGTGCTCGACGGCGACGACGATGCGGCAGCCGCCCTGGCGCGCGAGGGCATCGCCCCGGCGGTGGCGAATGCGTTGGCGGTGCTGCGCGCACGTGCGGCGGCCGAGCTTGGCGAGGTGGCGGCATGAGCTCGTTCCCGTCC
>DASWSY010000541.1:0-7731 GCA_036402415.1 Rhizobacter sp.
AGATGGACTACTACAACGTCTCGGTGGGCTGGAACGTGCTGCCCGGCGAGATCTTCCTGGGCCGCAACCGCGCCAAGGCCACCTCGCTGTACGTGATCGCGGGCGTGGGCAACACCACCTTCATCAACCAGCGCCGCCAGACCTACAACTTCGGCTTCGGGTCGCGCGTGTTCTTCGCCGACTGGTGCGCGCTGCAGGTCGACGTCCGCGATCACATCTTTGCCCATGACCTGCTCGGCCGCCGCCAGAGCACGCAGAACCTCGAGTTCACGCTCGGGCTGACCTTCTTCTTCTGACAGGTGCTTTTCATGACCTCGACACGCCAGCGCATCCTCCCTTCCACCTTGCTGGGCGCCATGCTGCTCGCCGTTGCCGGCTGGGCGCATGCCGCCGCCGCGGTGGGCACCAACGCCCCCGACTTCACCCTCAAGACGCTGAACGGCCCCAACATGCGCCTGCAGGAGCAGCGCGGCAAGGTCGTGCTGGTCAACTTCTGGGCCACCTGGTGCGGGCCCTGCCGCAAGGAGATGCCGCACCTCAACCGCATTGCCGACAAGTACCGGTCGGCCGGCCTCGTGATGCTGGGCGTGAACGTCGACGACGACGTGCGCAAGGCCGCCGAGGTGGCCGGGCAGCTCAAGGTGAATTTCCCCGTGCTGCTCGACACCGACAAGGCGGTCAGCAAGCTCTACGACCTGAACGCCATGCCCTCCACGATGGTGATCGACCGCAACGGCAAGGTGCGCTTCCTGCACCGCGGCTATCAGGACGGCTACGAAGACTCCTATGACCAGCAGATCCGCGACCTGCTGAAGGAACGTTGATGAAGCGCCTGGCACGGGGGTCGCTGCGGGTGCTGCTGGTGGCGTCGGCCGCCGGCCTGCTGAGTGCGTGCGGCAGCGTCCAGCCCTGGGTCAAGCCCTACGAGCGCGAGCGCCTCGCGTCGCCGCTCCTGCAGTTCACGCGCGACGGCCTGTCGGCCAAGCATTTCGAGCATGTGCGCGAGGTGCGCGAGGGTGGCCGTGGTGCCACCGGCGTGCAGGGGGGCGGCTGTGGCTGCAACTGACGGGCGTGCCCTGAAGGCGATCGGCCGCGCGCTCGGTGCGGCCCTGCGCCGCGTGGTGGCCGCGTGGCGCCGCAGCCCCGGCTCGGCCGCGCAGGCGGCGGGACTGCTGGGCGGCGCGCTGGCCAGCGGCGTGGCAGGCGCGGCGCCCACGCTGCCGCAGGACCGCGGCGACGCCATGCTCCACATCTACGAAGGCGGCGGCCTCAAGGCCTACGGCCCGGCCTTCCTGGTGCGCAAGAAGCTGGGCGAGAACCTGTCGCTGTCGGCCAACTACTACGTCGACATCGTGAGCAACGCGTCGATCGACGTGGTGACCACCGCGAGCCCCTACAAGGAAACGCGCAACGAATACATCCTCGGTGCCGACTACATCGTGCGCGACGCCACCCTCTCGCTGAGCACCTCGCACAGCAAGGAGCCCGACTACGTGGCCGACGCGACGAGCGTCGACGTCGCGCAGGAAGTCTTCGGCGGCATGACCACGCTCTCGCTCGGCTTCACCCGGGCCGAGGACAAGGTGGGCCGCAAGGGCGAAGGCCTGTTCGACTACGCCACGCACTGGCGCTACCGCCTGGGCCTCACGCAGATCCTGAGCCCGACCTGGCTGGCCAGCATCAACTGGGAAGCAGTGGCCGACGACGGCTTCCTCGGCAGCCCCTACCGGGTGGCCCGCGCCTTCGGCGCCGCGGTGCCCGAACGCAACCCGCGCACGCGCTCCAGCCGCGCGATCAAGTTCCGCGTGCTGGGCGAGGTGAGCCCGGGGCATGCGGCGCGCGTCGAATATCGCTACTTCTGGGACAACTGGGCCATCAAGGCACACACCTTCGAGCTCGGCTACAGCCGCCAGATCGGCGACCTGTGGCTGGTCGACTGGTACGGCCGCTACTACACCCAGGGCAAGGCGCTCTTCTACAGCGACAACGCCAGCAGCACCACCACCTACCTGTCGCGCAACCGCCAGCTCTCCACCTTCAAGAGCTTGAGCCTGGGGGCCAAGATGAGCTACACGCTGAAGCAGGTGCCCGGCAGCTACGACCTCAAGCTCAACGTCGCCGTCGAGCGCATCAACTTCAAGTTCGCCGACTTCACCGACATCCGCACCGGCCAGGCCTACAAGCACGACGCCAACGTGGTGCAAGTGTTCCTGTCGGCCAATTTCTGATTGACGAGAGCCCGTCCATGAACTTCATCCCCTGCTGCAAACGCCTGGCCGCGGTGCTGCTGCTGGCCGGCTCGGCCGCCTGGGCCCAGACGCCGGCGCCCGCCGCAGCGGCGAGCGCTCCCGCCGTGGCGGCGTCGGCGCCCGCCGCAGCCTCCGCTGCGTCGGCACCGGCTTCCGCTGTCGCGCTCGACACCCGCGTGCAAGAGGCCAAGGCCGACGTCATCAAGCTCAACCGCGACCTGCTCGTGCTCGAGGAGGAACTGCTCTTCCCGGCCAACACGCAGGTGGCGGTGTTCGTGTCGATGGACGTGGGCAAGCTCTTCGAGCTGGAGTCGGTGCAGATCAAGCTCGACGACAAGGTCGTGGCCAACTACCTCTACACGCCGGCCGAAGTCAAGGCGCTCCACCGTGGCGGCGTGCAGCGCCTGTACCTCGGCAACCTCAAGGCCGGCGCGCACGAGATCGTGGCACTCTTCACCGGCGGTGGCCCGCACTTCCGCGACTACAAGCGCGGCGCGACGGTCAAGTTCGACAAGGGCACCGAGCCCAAGTACATCGAGCTGCAGATCAAGGACTCCCAGGGCAAGCTTCAGCCGGAGTTCCAGGTCAAGGTCTGGCAATAAGGCTGCGCGCAACCGACCTCATGGCCTCTCGACTGACATCGGCGATGACGCTCGGACCGAAGCTCAAACGGCTCGGCGTGGCGATCGCGCTGGCTGCCGCCGCCTCGGGCGCATTCGCCGCCGGCAAGAAGCTGGCGGCCACGGTGCAAGACCCGCACTACGGCGACACGCTCTTCCACTTCTACCAGGATCGCTACTTCACCGCGATCACCGGCCTCATGGTGTCGCAGCACTTCGATCGCGTGGCCAAGCACGCCGACGAAGCCGAGCTGCTGCGCGGCGGCATGCTGCTCTCGTACGGCATGCACCGCGAAGCCGGCGAGATCTTCGCGCAGCTCATCGAGAAAGGCGCGGCCCCTGCGGTGCGCGATCGCGCGTGGTACTTCCTCGCCAAGATCCGCTACCAGCGCGGCTTCCCCGCGGAGGCCGCCGAGGCGCTCGCGCGCATCGAGAAGAACCTGCCGCCCGAGCTCGAGGAAGACCGCGTGCTGGTGAAGGCCAACGTGCTGATGGCACTGGGCGACTACGCCGGCGCCGCCACGGCCCTCAATGCCGTGCCCGGCATCGAGAAGGACATCTCCGAGGGCACCACCAGCGCCCACCTCTACGCGCGCTACAACCTCGGCGTGGCCCTGGTGCGCAACGGCGATTCGGGCCGCGGCGCCGCGATCCTCGACCAGATCGGCAAGGCCCCCACGCCGCCGCTGGCCACCGAAGAATTCCGCAGTTTGCGCGACAAGGCCAACGTGGCCCTGGGCTTCGCGATGCTGAAGTCCGACAAGCCCGACGCCGCCGGTCCGTACCTGGAGCGCGTGCGCCTGAACGGCCCGCAGTCCAACAAGGCGCTGCTCGGTTTCGGCTGGGCCTCGGCCTCGATCAAGAACCACAAGCAGGCGCTCGTGCCCTGGACCGAACTCGCCGAGCGCGACGCCAGCGATTCCGCCGTGCTCGAAGCCACCATCGCCTTGCCCTACGCCTACGGCCAGCTCGGCGCGCTCGGCCAGGCGCTCGAGCGCTACAACGCCGCCATCACGCTCTTCGAGCGCGAGAACGCCGGGCTCGACGAATCCATCGCCGCCATCCGCTCGGGCAAGCTGGTGCAGGGCCTGCTCGACGAGAACCCCGGCGAGGAAATGGGCTGGTTCTGGAACATCCGCTCGCTGCCACAGATGCCGCACGCCGGCCACCTGACGCAGGTGCTGTCGCAGCACGACTTCCAGGAAGCCTTCAAGAACTTCCGCGACCTGCAGTTCCTCTCGCGCAACCTGCAGCGCTGGAAAGACAACCTCGGCGTCTTCGACGACATGCTCGACAACCGCCGCAAGGCCTACGCCGACCGGCTGCCGGCCGTGATGGCCAGGGCCAGCGAGAGCGGCCTGAAGAACCTCTCGGAGCGCATCGCCGCCATCGCGGCCGAAATCGCCGATGCCGAAGCCAAGGGCGACGGCGAAGCCTTCGCCGACGCGAAGGAGCGTGAGCTGATCGAGCTGCTCGACGGCGCAAAGGCCGCGCTGAAGGACGCCGGCAACGACCCCGACAGCGTGGCGGCCCGCGAGCGCCTGCGCCTGGCCTCGGGCGCGATGGTGTGGCGCCTGGCCCAGGCCTACCCGCAGCGGGTGTACGAAGCCCGGCGCGACCTGCAGACGCTCGAAGCCGGCGTGGCCGAAGCGCAGGGGCGCGAGCTCAAGCTGCAGCAGGCGCAGCGCGACGAGCCCGCGAAGTTCGACCGCTTCGGCGAACGCATCGTCGAGCTGGGCAAGCGTGTGGACGTGCTGATCCCGCAGGTGCTGGCCCTGAGCCAGGAACAGCAGGCGGCGCTGCAGGAGCTGGCCGTGGCCGAACTCGTGCGCCAGAAGGAACGCCTGGCCGCCTACAGCGTGCAGGCACGCTTCGCGGTGGCCCAGTTGTACGACCGGGCCACCAAGGCCAAGGAAGGCGGCGATGCGGCCAAGTAAGCCCACCCGCGGGTTCGCCACCACGCTGTCGGCCGTGACCGTCGCGTGCCTGCTGTCTGCCTGCGCCGGCAAGCGCACGAGCCGGGTGCCCGAGCCGCCCACGCTCAAGAGCCTCGCCGGCCGCGAGATCGAGGTGAAGACCGACGGCGTCGCCGCGGTCAGCGAAGACACGGCCATCGCCGCCTACCGCAAGTTCCTCGAAGTCGCCCCCAACGCCCTGCAGCGCAACGAGGCGATGCGCCGCCTGGGCGACCTGGAGATGGACACCGCCGACAACAAGCTCGCGAGCGGCGACGGCACGAGCAACGCCGATTACAAGGCCGCCATCGCGCGCTACCAGGAGTACCTCAAGGCCTTCCCGAACGACCCGGGCAACGACCGTGTGCACTACCAGATCGCCCGCGCCTACGAGCAGGGCGGCGAGCTGGAAAACGCCCTGAAGACACTCGACACCCTGGTCACGCAATACCCGAAGACGCCCTTCCTCGAAGAGGCCCAGTTCCGCCGTGGCGAGATGCTCTTCAGCCTGCGCCAATACGACAAGGCCGAGCGCGCCTACGCCACCGTGCTCGCCGGCGACCGCCAGGGCAACTTCCACGAGCGTGCGCTCTACATGCACGGCTGGTCGCTCTTCAAGCAGAGCCAGGTCGAAGACGCGCTCAAGTCCTTCTTCGGCGTGCTCGACCTCAAGGTCGCCAACCGCGCCGGGGGTGCCGAGATCGACAGCCTCGAAGGCCTCACGCGTGCCGACCGCGAGCTGGTGGAAGACACCTTCCGCGTGGCGAGCCTCTCGCTCGCGAGCCTGAATGGCGCGGAGTCGATCCCGGCCTACGTCACGACCGGCGAACGCAAGTCCTACGAGTTCCGCATCTACCAGCAGCTCGGCGAGCTCTACATCAAGCAGGAGCGCACCAAGGATGCGGCCGATGCGTTCGCGGCCTTCGCCAAGCGCGAGCCGCTCCACGCGCAGGCCCCGCAGCTCCAGGCGCGCGTGATCGACATCTACCAGAACGCCGGCTTCGCCACGCTCGCGATCGACGCGAAGAAGGACTACGTCTCGCGCTACGGCGGCGAAGGCGAGTTCCGCAAGGCCAATCCCGAGGGCTGGGCGGCCGCGCAACCGCTCGTCAAGACACACATGGCCGAGCTGGCGCGCCACCACCATGCGCTTGCGCAGAAGAGCAAGGCCTCGGCCGACTACCAGGAGGCGGTGCGCTGGTACCGCGCCTACCTGGGCGCCTTCCCCAACGACCCCGATGCGGCGCAGAACAACTTCCTGCTCGCCGAGCTGCTGCGCGAAGACAGCCGCTTCCCCGAGGCCGCCATCGAGTACGAGAAGACCGCCTACCAGTACCCCACGCACGAGCGCAGCGCCGACGCGGGCTACTCCGCGCTGCTGAGCTATGCCGCCCAGGACAAGCGCGTGCAGGGCGCCGAGGCACAGGCGCTGCAGCGCACCGCCGTCGAAAGCGCGCTGCGCTTCGCGAAGACCTTCCCCGCCGACGCGCGCATGCCCACCGTGCTGACGAACGCCGCCGAGAAGCTCTTTGCGCTGCGCGACGAGCGTGCCGAGCTGGTGGCCGAGCAGGTGCTGGCGCTGCAACCGCCGGCCCCGGCCGACCAGCGCCGCGTGGCCTGGACGGTGGTTGCGCATTCGACCTTCGAGTCGGGCCGGTTCGAGCGTTCCGAGAAGGCCTACCTCGAAGTGCTGGCGTTGACGCCCGAGAAGGACGCCGCCCGCAACGAGCTGGTCGAGCGCGTGGCCGCGTCGGTCTACAAACAGGGTGAGCAGGCGAGGGCGGCCGGCAAGCTGCGCGAGGCCGTGAGCCACTTCAACCGCGTGGCCGTCGTGGCGCCGCAATCGGCGGTGCGCGCCAACGCGCAGTACGACGCCGCCGCGGCGCTCATCGCGCTCAAGGACTGGGACCTCGCGGCCAGCACGCTGGAAGACTTCCGCACCCGCTTCCCCAAGCACCCGCTGCAAGGCGAGGTGGGCGGCAAGCTCGCCGTGGCCTACATGGAAAAGGGGCAGTGGAGCCGCGCCGCCGGTGAGTTCGAGCGCCTGGCCACCAGCAGCACCGACGTGAAGGTTGCGCGCGCCGCGCTCTGGCAGGCCGCCGAGCTGCACGAGAAGGGCAACGCCCGCGCGCTCGCCGCCAAGGCCTACGAGCGCTACCTCAAGCAGTACCCCGATCCGCTCGAGACGAACATCGAAGCACGCTGGCGCCTCGCGCAGATCGCCAAGAAAGATGGCGACGCCAGGCGCGAGATGGCGCTCATGGGCGACATCTATCGTGCCGACCTGTCCGGCGGCAACGCCCGCACCAACCGCACCCGCTACCTGGGCGCAATGGCGTCGCTGGCGCTGGTCGAGCCCACCTACGAGGCCTACAAGAAGATCCAGCTCGTGGAGCCGCTCGCGCGCCAGTTGAAGCTCAAGAAGGCCAAGATGGACGAAGTGCTCAAGGCCTACACCGCCGCCGCCAACTCCGGCGTGGCCGATGCCGCAACCGCGGCCACCTACCACATCGCCGCCATCTACCAGGACTTCGGCAAGGCGCTCATGACCTCCCAACGGCCGAAGAAGCTGTCGAAGCTGGAACTCGAGCAGTACAACCTGATGCTCGAAGAGCAGGCCGACCCCTTCGTCGAGAAGTCGACCGAGCTGCACGAGCTCAACGCCCGGCGCACGGTCGACGGCATCTACGACGAGTGGGTGAAGAAGAGCTACGCCGCGCTGAAGGACCTGCGCCCGGTGCGATACGGCAAACCCGAGAAGAGCGAGGCGATCGTCGATGCGATTCGTTGACCACCCCCGGAGCGCCTTCGGCGCACCCCCTCAAGGGGGCGACGCTGGTGGCCCGGCGGAGCCGGTTCCACGGCGTCCGCTCGGTTGGGCTCGTGTCTTGCCGATGCTCGCGTGTT
>DASWSY010000542.1:0-3166 GCA_036402415.1 Rhizobacter sp.
ATGCGCATGACAGGCGTGAGACGGTTTTCTGACGCCGCTCATCCGGTTTTTGGCCCGCTTGCGCCAGCCCCTTCCGGCAGAATCCGTGCATGAGTGCACAAGCCGTGACCCCCGAGCTGCGTCAGTGGATCATCGACCAGGCCAAGGCCGGCCGGCCGCCCGACGAAGTGCTCAAGTCGATGATGGCCAGCGGCTGGCAGGAAGACGTGGCGCTCGCCGCGCTGGAAGACACGCTCTCGGGCTTCCTGAAGGAGCATGCCAGGGCGAACAACCTGCCCGAGCCGGTGCCGGTGCCCGAGCCCGACCTGCTCGGCTCGCCGTCCTCGGTGGTCGTCGACGGCCACGAGGTGCAGGTCCTCATGGCCATGCGCAACCCGCGCGTCATCGTCTTCGGCAACCTGCTGTCGCATGACGAGTGCGACGCCCTCATCGCGCTCGCCAAACCGCGGCTCGCCCGCTCCGAGACCGTGGTCACCGACACCGGCGGCAGCGAGGTCAACACCGCGCGCACGAGCGACGGCATGTTCTTCACCCGCGGCGAGCATGCGCTGTGCGCACGCATCGAGACGCGCATCGCGAAGCTGCTCAACTGGCCGGTCGAGAACGGCGAGGGCCTGCAGATCCTGCGCTACCGCCCGGGCGCCGAATACAAGCCGCACTACGACTACTTCGACCCCTCGCAGCCCGGCACGCCCACCATCCTCAAGCGCGGCGGCCAGCGCGTGGGCACGGTCGTCACCTACCTCAACACGCCCGAAGGCGGCGGCGGCACCACCTTCCCCGACGTGCACGTCGAAGTGGCGCCCATCAAGGGCAATGCCGTCTTCTTCAGCTACGACCGCCCGCACCCGATGACCCGCACGCTGCACGGCGGCGCGCCGGTGCTGGCCGGCGAGAAGTGGGTCGCGACCAAGTGGATGCGGGAAGGGCGCTTTGAGTAGCGAGGGCGCCGACGCGTTGCCGCTCGCCGGCATGCGCATCGTCGACCTCACGCGCCTGCTGCCCGGGCCGCTTGCCACGAAGCATCTGCAGGCGCTGGGCGCCGAGGTCGTGAAGATCGAAGGCCCCGCGGAACAAGGGCAGGACGACGGCGCACGCCACCTCGGCCGCACCGAGGCCGAACGCCGGGCCGGCGAGCCGGCCGCGATGTTCCGCCACCTCAATGCGGGCAAGACGCTGCAGCGCCTGGACCTGCGCACGCCCGAAGGCGTGGCCGGACTGCATGCCCTGCTGGCAGATGCCGACGTGCTGGTCGAGGGCTTCCGACCCGGCGTGATGGACCGCCTGGGCCTGGGGTGGTCGAGCCTGCATGCGCGGCACCCGCGGCTCGTGATGTGCGCCATCAGCGGCTACGGCCAGCACAGCGCCTGGGCGCATCGCGCGGGCCACGACCTCAACTACGTCGCCATGGCCGGCGTGCTGGAGCAGCTTGCCACGCACGAGGGCGAGGTCATCACGCCCAACTTCCAGATCGGCGACCTGATGGGCGGCACGCAGGCGGCGGTGCAGGGCATCCTGGCGGCGCTGATCGCTGCGCAGCGCACGGGCCGGGGCCGCTTCGTCGACGTGTCGATGACGCACGAGGTGCTGCGCCACCACGTGCTCGCCGGCGTGGCGGTGCAGCGCACCGGCCGTGCGCCACCGCAGGGCCGCGACCTGCTCTCGGGCGGCGCGCCCTGCTACGGCGTCTACGCCACCGCCGACGCCCGCCACCTGGCCGTGGGCGCGCTCGAGCTGCCCTTCTGGCAGCGCCTGTGCGAGACGCTCGGGCGGCCCGACTGGGCCGCGCTGCACTGGTCGCGCGGGCTGGCGGTGGGCGGTCCGGAATCGATCGCCTTGCGGGCCGAGCTGGTGCAGGTGTTCAAGCGCGAGCCGCTGGCGCACTGGGTGGCGCTCTTCGAGCCGGTCGATTGCTGCGTCACCCCGGTGCTGCGCCTGGACGAAGCATTGGCGCATCCGCTGAACGCACGCTTTGCCGGATATTTCGCCTGAGCGGTCAACGGCGCCCGGCAAGGCGGCGTTGTGCCCTGCGGAGCAGACGCTCTCAACCCTTTGCAAAGGAATTCCCTTGAACAAGATCATCGCTGCCCTGGTCGCTGCCACCTTCTCGATGGGCGCTTTCGCCCAGGCCGCCTCCGCGCCCGCCCCCGCCAAGGAAGGCAAGCCGGCGGCCGCCGCCAAGGCCGAGAAGAAGGCCCAGGCCAAGAAGGCCAAGGCTGCCAAGAAGGCCGCCTCCGCAGGCTGAGCGCTTCCCGCGCGAAAACAAAAAACCCGGCCTGGCCGGGTTTTTTGTTGCCTGGGACGAGGGCGTTCAGGCGCGGCGGCGCGTCGGTGGGTGCTCGGAGAGTTCGCCCGGCTGGGTGAGCGGGTTGAGCCCGGCAAACGGCCGGCTGTTGGCGATGCGCAGCCACTTGCGCTGCTCCCAGGTCTGCGGCCCTTCCAGCGGCCACTGCTCCATGCGCGGGGCCAGCTCGCTGCGCGGCACGCGGGTGTACGACGGGGCGCCCGGGCGCAGCAGCCAGACGCTTCGGCGCAGGCGCGCCGGCAGCGACGCCTTGCCCTCGGGCACCCAGTAGATGCACTGCTTCTCGGCCCAGAAGTTCAGCCGCTCGAAGTTGACGCGCCCCGAGAACCCGGTCTCGGCCGGCAGCAGCACACATTCGTCGGGCAGCTCGACCACCGCGTAGAGCAGGTCACCCGGGGTGTCGCCATGGCCGCGGTAGACGAAGACCACACGCTCGATCTGCGCCGCGGCGAAGCGGTCGACTTCGGTGTCGTCGCGGAAGACGACGAGGTCCGGGCCTTGCCAGGTGGTGTGCCAGGGGGTGTGCATGTGACGTACTCCACGGTTACTGCCGAAAGCCACGTTTTTAGCGCATGGGCCGGAGAGTGCGTGACAACCTGCAAGGGGATGGGGGTTTTGGGCCCCGAACGGCCGGATTTGTGAGTGGAGCCGGCCGCCCGTTCAGCCCAGCTCGCCGGAGCGCAGCCGGCGCACGCCCGGCTCGCCGCGGGTCACCTCGCGCAGCAAGGCGCTGGCCACCTGGCGTGCCGGGATGGGCCGCACGCTGCGCGGCAGCCAGCCAAGCAGGCGGGCGCCCCACACCTCGCCGGGGCGCACCGGCTGGCCGAGCTTTTCGCGGTCGCCCAGCAGCAGCGAGGGCTG
>DASWSY010000543.1:0-14208 GCA_036402415.1 Rhizobacter sp.
ATTCTGGCCGATGGCCCGCTCCGCGCATCTCCAGAGGACCCCGCATCGATGATGAAGTTGAAGACCTGGCTCGCCGCCGTGATCGCCACCGGCATCGCCTCCGCCGCCCACGCCCAGACCCCCGGCCCGCGCATCGAGGCCGGCCTGTGGGAGATCAACATGTCGCTCAAGAGCCAGAGCGGCAAGGCCGAGATGGCCATGCGCGAGGCCCAGGCCTACATCTCGCGCCTGCCGCCCGACCAGCGCAAGCAGGTCGAGCAGATGATGGCCCAGCAGGGCGTGAAGCTCGGCGACAAGACGAGCAGCGTGCAGGCCTGCATCAGCAAGGAAGACGCCGAGCGCGGCGAGATCCCGCAGCAGGCGGGCGACTGCACGCAGCAGGTGCTGGAGAAGAACGCCAGCTCGATGAAGGTGAAGTTCAGCTGTGCCACCAACCCGCCCGCCACCGGCGAGGCAGTGGTCGACTTCCAGAGCCCCACCGCCTACACCAGCCGCGGCATCGTCGACACCGTGGTGCTCGGCCAGAACGAGCGCGTGACGGTCGACCAGGCCGGCCGCTGGCTCGGCGCCGACTGCGGCAGCGTCAGGCCGCTGGGGAAGCAGTGAGCTTCTTGTAATAGAAGGTCGTCGCGCACGGCGCCCCGTCGGGCATCAGCGCGTAGTCGGGGATCGTGCCGCAGCGCGCCCAGCCTTCGCGCGCATAGAGGCGCTCGGCTTCGGGCGTGGCGGTGTCCAGCACGAGCAGCGTGCGGCCGATGCGGCGCGCCGCGGCCTCGACCTCGCGCATCAGCAGCGCGCCCACGCCCAGGCGCCGGGCGCGTCGATGCACCAGCAGCTTGGAGACGTCGGCGCGGTGCGGCTGGTTCTCCTTCAGGGCCAGCACGAGCTGCACGCTGCCGGCGATGCGGCCGTCGCCATCGCGTGCGACCAGCAGCACGATTTCGGCGCGCGCCACCGCATCGGCCACGCCGTCCCAGAAACGCTGCGCCTTGGCGACCGACATCGGCTGCACGAAGCCGACCGAGGCACCGCCGGCCACGCAGTCCATCAGCAAATCGCAGAGCGGTGCCACGTGGGCACGCGTGGCCTCGGCATCGAACACCTGCACGGCGAGACTCATCACGAACTCCTGGAAGACGGTGCGCCCGCAAGGGCCACCAGGTAGTGCGCCGCCTGGCGCGACGGGTTGCGAAACGAAATCGGCTGGTCCATCGGGTGCGCCAGACAGTCGCCCGCGGCGAGCTTGTAGCGCTGGTCGCCGACGGTGACGACGATGCTGCCGCTCATCACCCACACCTGCTGCTGCACGCCCGCTCGGTGCACGCCGACCTCGTAGCTCACCTGCGCGCCGGGCGGGAAATGCACCTCCACGAGCTGCAGCGATGGGGCAACACCGGGCGGCGTGAGCGCGCGCCGCACGTAGCCGGAGTCGGGGTCCTGCCACTCGGGCTGGTCGGCACGGCGCGCCACCGGCGACGGCGGCGCGTCGCCGCGCGGCCCTTCGAAGAGCGCGTTGAGCGTGCTGCCAAGACCGGCGGCCAGCTTGTCGAGCAGCGCGGCGGTCGGGCTGCTTTCGCCGCGCTCGACCACCGAGATCATGGATCGGCTCACCCCCGAGCGCGCCGAGAGCTGCTCGAGCGTCAGCCCCTGCGCCGCGCGCAGCTCGCGCACGCGTCGAGCGATGCGTTGGTCGAGGTCGCTTTCCGCCATGATGGAACGCTAATCTACTTTAGTGGATGAAGGCAGGTCAAGCGACCTCAGGTCGCAAACAGATACAGCGTCTTTGCAAGCGGGCAACACGGCCGCAGGGCACAGCCCCACAGAATCCGCTTCACAACAACGCCACTTCCAGAGGGACCATGACCGATCGCCGCACCGCGCTTGCCGTCCTTTGCGCCGCCGTTGCACTCGCCGCCTGCGGGGGTGGCTCCGACGACCCCGCGCCCGCCCCACCACCGAGCGGTCCCGCGCTTGCGCAGCGCATCGCCGCGGCCACCACCACGGCGCAGAGCGACACCAACCTCTGCGCCGCGATCCGCCCGTTCTATTGGGAGGTGGGCGACGGCACGCAGCGCCAGGCCAGCGGCTCGGTCAATGCCGCCGGCAACGCCACCACCTACACGGCCGGCACGGTGATGGCCATCGCGTCGGCCTCGAAGTGGCTCTACGGCGCCTACGTGGCGGAGCGCCGCGCCGGAGCCCTCACCGCCGACGACATCCAGTACCTGACGTTCCGCAGCGGCTACACCGGCCTCGTGCCGATCGGCGACTGCCTGCCGGGCGACACCGTGGCCGGCTGCGTGGCGCGCAACGACAACGACGTCCAGACGCCGGCGCACGTGGGCAGGTTCTATTACAACGGCGGCCACATGCAGAAGCACGCGAGCCTCGGCGCGCCGGGCGTGGACCTCGGTGCGATGGACAACGCCGCGCTCGCCGCCGAGATGCGCCGCCTGCTCGGCACCGACATCGCGATGAGCTTCACCCAGCCCCAGCCCGCGGGCGGCGTGCGCACCAGCGCCGACGACTACGCCCTCTTCCTGCGCAAGCTGCTCAACGACCAGTTGCGCCTGGGCGCACTGCTCGGCGCGCACAAGGTGTGCACCAACCCGGCCACCTGCGCCGACGCCCTGTCCACGCCCACGCCGGCCGGGGTCGACTGGAACTACTCGCTCGGCCACTGGGTCGAGGACGACCCGCAAACCGGCGACGGCGCATACAGCAGCGCCGGGGCCTTCGGCTTCTACCCGTGGATCGACGTGACGAAGCGCTGGTACGGCATCGTCGCCCGCTCCGACAGCTTCGGCGGCGGCAACGAATCGGCGGACTGCGGGGCGCTGATCCGCCGCGCGTGGGTCAGCGGGGTGGCGGCGCCGTAGCAAGCCTGCGTTCGTGCCGGGCCCGTCGAGGCCCTCAAGAGCTGCGGATCCAGTTCTCCAGCCGCAGCCCCTCCACCCGCTTGAAGTGGCGGACGTTCTCGGTCACGAGCACCGCGCCGAGCGCCAGCGCGTGCGCCGCGATCATCTCGTCGAAGTCGCCAAGGGCGTGGCCCTTGGCACGGAGCTGCGCACGCAGGTGGCCGTGGAATTCGGCGCAGGCCTCGTCCCAGGGTTCGGTGCGGGCCACCGACAGGAAGGCGTCGACGTAGCGTTCGAGCTGGATGGCCTTGGGCTTGAGCGCCACGCCATAACGCATCTCGGCGTTGGTCACGGCCGAGATGCACCACTCGTCGGGCTGCAGGCGCGTCAGTCGGCTGTCGAGGCCAGCGGTGCCGCGCATGGCGGCGGTGGCGGTGTTGGTGTCGAGCAGGTAGAGCATCGCGCTGGCCTCACTCGACCCAGGTGTCGAAGGGGTCGCGCCGCTGCGTGCCCTGCGCGCGCTCGGTGAAGGCGTCGTCGGGCACTTCGCCGAGCTGGTGGCGCAGCGCCATGAACTCCACCCACGAGAGCTCGGGCCGCGCCGACAGGATCACGTTGCCGGTGCGTGGGTCGCGGCGGATGTAGACCTCGTCGCCTTCGAAGCGGAATTCGGCCGGCAGGCGCACGGCCTGGCTGCCCCCGTTGGTGAAGAGCTTGGCGGTCTTGTAGGCAGACATGGCGGGCGTTTCGCTGGGGTATCTATTTCAGTATAGACACCCAGGCGCCCGCATCAGCCTATGACAGGTAGCCGGGTCGGGTATCGGTGGGCGCGGCCAGGGCGCCGTGCTCCAGGTCGTTCATCAGGGTGTCGGCCCAGGCCGACTCGCTGTCGGTCGCGTAGAAGCGCGACTCGCCGGTGGAGCGACGCTTGACCACCAGCACGCCGCCGGCCAGGCGGAAGAGCTGCGCCAGTGGCGAGGACTGGTCGGCCTTGATCTCGAAATCGGAGGCATCGAAGCCGGCGGACGTGAGCATCTGGCCCACGGCCTGGACTTGACGCTGGAAACGGGGAAGGTCTGACATGGTGCCCCCTGCAAGGTACTTCGTGGAGACACCATGATCGAAGCATGTTCCAGCCGCGCCTGTAGGACAAATTCGCATCGGGGCGTCGGCCCCGTGCGGATCATTCCTGCTCGCCGCCCAGGGGCTTGAAGAGCTCGTCGAAGTCTTCCGCGGTGAGCGCTGCGTCGCTGGCCACGCCCGAGAGCAGCGAGTCGGCCAGGCCGGCCTTGCGTGCCTGCAGTTCGAGCATCTTGTCTTCGACGGTGCCGCTGGCCAGCAGCTTGTAGACGAAGACCGGCTTGTCCTGCCCGATGCGGTAGGCGCGGTCGATGGCCTGCTGCTCGACCGCCGGGTTCCACCACGGGTCGTAGAGGATCACGGTGTCGGCCGCGGTCAGGTTGAGGCCCACGCCGCCGGCCTTGAGGCTGATCAGGAAGAGCGGCGTCTCCCCACGCTGGAACTGCTCGACCATGGCGCCGCGGTCCTTCGTCTCGCCGGTGAGCAGCAGGTAGGGGAGCTTCAGGCGCGCCAGCTCCAGTTCGATCAGCCCCAGCATCTCGGTGAACTGCGAGAAGAGCAGCACGCGCCGGCCGTCTTCCACCAGCGTGGGCAGCAGGTCGAGCAGCAGCTCCATCTTGGCCGAGGGATGGTGGGGTCGCGCGGCGGCCGCGTCGCCCCTGCCCTCGGGACCGTCGGCACCGGTCTTGAGCAGCCGCGGGTCGCAGCAGACCTGGCGCAGCCGCAGCAGCGCATCGAGCACCATGATCTGGCTGCGTGCCAGGCCCTGCTGCGCGATCACGTCGCGCAGCTTGCTGTCCATCGTGGCGCGCACGGTCTCGTAGAGGTCGCGCTGCGTGCCGGTCAGTTCGACGCGCAGCAGCGTCTCGGTCTTCTCGGGCAGCTCGCGCGCCACCTGCAGCTTGGTGCGCCGCAGCAGGAAGGGCCTCACGCGGCGTGCGAGCTGCTGGGCGCGGAAGCTGTCCTGCCGGCGCTCGATGGGCGTGCGGTAGTGCTCGCGGAACTGTGCCTCGCTGCCGAGCAGGCCGGGGCAGACGAAGTCCATCAGGCTCCACAGCTCGCCCAGGTGGTTCTCGAGCGGCGTGCCCGAGAGGCACAGGCGGTGGCGCGCGTTGAGCTCCTTCACCGACAGTGCGGCCTGGCTGCGCGAGTTCTTGATGCGCTGGGCCTCGTCGAGCATCACGTAGTGCCACTCCTGCACGCCGTGGACGGCCATGTCGCGCATGGCCAGCGGGTAGCTCGTGATCACGAGGTGGGCGCCGGCGATGTGCTTGAAGTGCTTCGAGCGCTGCGCGCCGTGCAGCACCACGAGCTTGAGCTGGGGCGTGAAGCGCCGGGCTTCGGCCTCCCAGTTGCCGATGAGGCTGGTGGGCACGATGACGAGGCTCGGCCGGTCGAGCCGGCCGGCGTCGAGCTCGGCCTGCAGCAGCGCGAGCGCCTGCAGCGTCTTGCCCAGGCCCATGTCGTCGGCCAGGACGCCACCCAGGCGCGAGCGGCGCAGGAAGTCCATCCACGCCAGGCCGTCGAGCTGGTAGTGGCGCAGCGTCGCCTGCACATGGGGCGAGGCCTCGATCGGCGGCAGGCCGCCGTCGCCGTGGAGCAGCTTCACCTGCTCCATCAGCTCGGTGTAGCTCGGCGGCGCGGTCACGCGGCCGGCCTGGCCCAGCGATTCGAGCGTGCCCAGGTCGAAGCGCGACAGGCGCAGCGCGCCCGATCGCTCGCCGACCTTGAACACGCTGCGCAGCCACTCCATCAGCGGCAGCACGCGCGCCACCGGCAGGCGCAACAGGCGCTGGCGCGGCGCGGTGCCGGGGGCCGGCGCGGCGTCGACGGCCCAGGGCACCAGCACCTCGCTGCCTTCGCCGCCGCGGCCGAGGGCGGCGTCGCTGTTGAGCCAGCCGTTCTGCACCAGGCTCACGAGGAGCGGCACCAGGTTCACCGGCTCGCCGTCGACCGTGACGCGCAGGCCCACGCTGAACCAGTGGCCGCCGGGCTCCTCGCCGATGTCGACCGACCAGTCATCGGCCTGGTGCAGCTCGTAGGGGAAGTCGCCCGCCACCTCGACCACCCAGCCGCGGCGCTCCAGCTCGGGGATGTGATGGGCCAGCAGCTCGGGCCAGCGGTCGCGCCGCTGCGGCACGAGCAGCATCGGCGATTGCATCTCCGAGCCCGCCTGTGGCGCGCTCGCCGGCTGGCGCATCGCTGCCTGGCGGGTGACACGCTCCACCGCGAGCCCGGCCGAGAGGCTCCAGGGCCGCAGTTCCAGTTCGCCCAGCAGCGAGCGCAGCGCCGCCGCCTCGGCCTGCGCCTGGCGCTGGAAGTGGCCCATCGCAGTGCGGCCCGGGCGTGCCGGGTCGTTCACTTCGGCCAGCGTGGTGGTCGCGGTGCCGGCGGGGGCGTGGAAGTCGAGCGCCTTGCCGCTCGGCGGCTGGTAGCGGTAGAAAAGCTGCGCGGCACCCTGGCGCAGGGTGGACGCCCGCGCCTGCGCCGAGCCGTAGCGGTGGTGCAGCAGCGCCTCGGAGGCTACGTCGACGCAGGTCGTCAGCCGCAGCACCGGCACCATCGGCAAGGTGCCGAGTTCCAGCATGACGGGCGGCGGCGGAGGCGCGGGCCTCTCGACCGGCGTGGCCACGCCGGGCCGTTCGGGCAGGCCTTTCTTGATGCGGATCTGCTGCGCCTCGAAGGCCATCAGCGCGGCGGCGACGTGCTGGCAGTTGTGGCCGGCGGGGCAGGAGCAGCGGCCTTCGAGCTTCGGGCCGAGGCGGCGGTCTTCCACCCACTGGATGTGCTGCTGGTAGGCGGTGGGGCCGACGCCCTGCACGCGGCTCACGAGCCGCGGCCCATCCACCTGCAGCGCCGTCACCGCCTGTTGGGGCTTGAGCTCCATGGCACGGATCAGGGTGCGGTGGTCGAAGTGTTCGCCCAGGTCGAAGTCTTCGGGTAGCGAGAAAGAGCTCATCGGCAACGTTGTCAGCGGAACCCTGCATTGTCATCCGGCATGCGATGCTCCGACGCATGAAACGCCGCGAATTGCTGGGGGCTCTGGCCGCCCTGCCGGCCACCCTGCCCCCCGCCCGGGCCGCGGTGGCGCCGCGCACGCTGGTCTTCCCGGCCGACTTCGGCGCCCACCCCGACACCCGCACCGAGTGGTGGTACCTGACCGGCGCGCTGCAGGCGGGCGGCGCCGCGCAGGGGCGTGAGTTCGGCTTCCAGGTGACCTTCTTCCGCAGCCGCACCGGCGTGGCCACCGATCCGCGCAGCCGTTTCGCCCCGGTGCAGCTCGTGTTCGCCCATGCGGCGCTGGGTGATGTGGCGCAGACGCGCCAGCGCCATGACCAGCGCATCGCCCGGGCGGGCTTCGGCATCGCCGAGGCGGCCGAGGGCGACACCGCCTTGCGCCTGCGCGACTGGTCGCTCGTGCGCAGCGGGCCGGCCGGGCACAGCGTCTACCGGGCCGGCGTGGCCAGCGAGCGCGCCGGTTTCGCGCTCGACCTGCAATGCGCCGCGACGCAGCCGGTGCTGCTGCAGGGCGACGCCGGCTTCTCGCCCAAGGCGCCGCCGCCCGGCGCGGCGAGCCACTACTACAGCCAGCCGCAGCTCCGGGTGCAGGGCCGGCTCACCCTCGACGGGGCGCCGCTGCCGGTGCAGGGCCGGGCCTGGCTGGACCACGAATGGAGCGACACCCTGCTCCACCCCGAGGTCGTGGGCTGGGACTGGATCGGCATGAACCTCGACGATGGCGGCGCGCTCACCGCATTCCGCCTGCGCCGAGCCGACGGCTCGACCTTCTACGCCGGCGGCAGCCACCGCAGCGCCGGCGGCGCACCGCGCGCCTTCGGGCCCGGCGAGGTGCGCTTCACGCCGGGCCGCGTCTGGCGCAGCCCGGCCTCGCAGGCGGCGTACCCAGTGGAGTGGACGGTCGACACGCCGCTCGGCCGCCACCGCGTGCTGGCGCGCTTCGACGCCCAGGAGCTCGACAGCCGGGCCAGCACCGGCGCCTGGTACTGGGAGGGGCTGTGCGCGCTGCAGGGCGAGGGCGGCACGACGGTGGGCAGCGGCTACCTGGAAATGACGGGTTACGCGGGCCGGCTGCTGCTCTGAGCCTCGCGCGCGATCTGCTGAAAAAAGAGGCACAAGCGTGCCTTATTCCCCAGACACCGTGCGGCACCGCGCATCACAATGAATGCGCCCGCCCTTGTCCCCACGCGGCCCGCACCATGCACCCGACCGACCCGGCCACCAACGCTCCGACCGCCCGCCTGCTGGCGCGGCGCCCCCGGACGTCGCCGCTCGCCTGGGCGGTGGCGGCAGCCCAGGCGCCGTTTGCCGCCTGGGCCTGGTTCTCCTGCTTTGCGCTGGGCCTGGTCGGCCGCCGCCCCGCGGCGCGCCCGGAAGAGGCCCGCGCGGCGCGCACCCTGCACTCGGCGCGGCCCGCGCCCGTCCAACCCACGCGCCGCCGCACCGACGCCTTCGGCCAGCCGGCCAAGCCGACGGTGCCGCTGCTCACCGCCCACCACGACGCCCTCACCGACCTGTCGGCCCTGCGCGCCCTGGGCGAGGCCGACACCGCCTGGTCGGACGACCTCGAACAGCGCGGCCTGCGCCTGTGCGTGCTGCACGTCGGCCTGGACCGGGTGGCCCCGATCGTCGAGCGTTACGGCACGGACGCCGGCGAACAGGTGCTGCGCCAGGTGGCGCGCCGTCTGCGCCAGCTCGTGCGCGACGAAGACCGCGTGCTGCGCGTCGAGGAGCACGAGTTCGTGCTGCTGCTCGCCGCCCCGCACACCGAATGCCTGGCCTTCACGCGCAGCATGTCGGCACGCATCAAGTCGGAGCTGCAGCGCCCGCTCAGCTACCGCACCCTGAGCACGCTGCAGGTCGGCTGCAGCGTGGGCCTGGCCATCTGGCCGATGCACGGCGACTCGCTCGACGCGGTGCTCCGGCACGCGGCCGACATGCTCGCGAGCATCCGCCCCCGCCAGGCCGAGCCCGTCGCCGCGGCCTGAAGAACCGCCGCACGCCGGGCGGCGCGTGCATCCGGGTGGGCGCCCGCGCCTAGACTCCTGCCCCATGCCCGACACCACGCCGCCCCCCGCCAAGAACGTCCGTTCGCTCAGCGGCCTTGCGCCCTTCCTGCGCCCCTACCGTGTTCACATCGCGCTGGCCGGGATCTTCCTCGTGCTGGCCGCGGTGACCACGCTCGTGTTTCCCATCGCGCTCAAGTCGCTGATCGACCAGGGCTTCGTCTCGGCCGACCCGGGCCAGCGCGTGATGGCCCTGCGCGAGCACTTCGTCGCCCTCTTCGGCGTGGGCGCGGCGCTCGGACTTTTTTCGGCGGCGCGCTTCTACGCCGTGACGTGGCTCGGGGAACGTGTCACCGCGGACCTGCGCAATGCGGTGTATGCGCACGTGGTGAAGCAGAGCCCCGAGTTCTTCGAGACCACGCAGACGGGCGAGGTGCTGTCGCGCCTGACCACCGACACCACGCTCGTGCAGACGGTCGTCGGCTCGAGCCTGTCCATGGGTCTGCGCAACGCGGTGATGGGCCTCGGCGCGCTGCTGATGCTCGTCGTCACCAACCCGTACGTGATGTCGCAGGTGCTCGGCATCCTGGTGCTGGTGGTGCTGCCCTCGCTCTATGCCGGCCGGCGCGTGCGCAAGCTCAGCCGTGCGAGCCAGGACCGCGTGGCCGATTCGTCCGCCATCGCCGCCGAGGTGCTCAACGCGATCCCGGTGGTGCAGAGCTACACGCAGGAGCAACGCGAGGCCCGGCGCTTCGGCGAGTCGACCGAAAACGCCTTCCGCACCGCCATCAAGCGCACCCGCGTGCGCTCGTTCCTCGTCGCCTTCATCATCACGGCCACCTTCGGTGCGCTGCTCTGGGGCCTGTACCAGGGCACGCAGGCGGTGATGCGCGGTGTGATCACGCCGGGGCACCTGGGGCAGACGGTGGTCTACGTGATCATCTTCGTGGGCAGCGTGGCGGTGCTCTCCGAGGTGTACGGCGACCTGCTGCGCGCCGCGGGCGCGACCGAGCGGCTGATGGAGCTGCTGGCGGCCCGCTCGCCGATCCAGTCGCCCGCGCGGCCGGCGGCGCTGCCACCCACGGCGGCCGGCTCGTCGGTCGAGCTGCGCAGCGTCACCTTCCACTACCCCTCGCGGCCGAAGCAGCCCTCGCTGTCGCACGTCGACCTGCAGGTGCGCCCGGGCGAGACGGTGGCGATCGTCGGCCCGAGCGGCGCCGGCAAGAGCACCGTCTTCCAGTTGCTGCTGCGCTTCTACGACGCGAGTGCGGGCGAGGTGCTCATCGACGGCGTGCCGGTGCGCGAGGTGGACTTGCACGCGCTGCGCCAGCGCGTGGGCATCGTGCCGCAGGACAGCGTGATCTTCTCGGCCAATGCGATGGAGAACATCCGCTACGGCAGGCCCGACGCAACCGACGACGAGGTGGTCGCCGCCGCACGCGCCGCCTTTGCCGACGACTTCATCCGTGCCCTGCCCGAGGGCTACGCCACCTTCCTCGGCGAACGTGGCGTGCGCCTGTCGGGCGGCCAGCGCCAGCGCATCAGCATCGCGCGCGCGATGCTGAAGAACCCGCCGCTGCTGCTGCTCGACGAAGCCACCAGCGCCCTCGACGCCGAGAGCGAGCGCATGGTGCAGGCCGCACTCGAATCGGCGATGAAAGGCCGCACCACGCTCGTCATCGCGCACCGGCTCGCCACCGTGCAGCGCGCCGACCGCATCGTGGTGATGGAACACGGCCATGTCGTCGAAACCGGCACGCACGCGAGCCTCATCGCCGGAAACGGTCTGTACGCACGCCTTGCGGCCTTGCAATTCGAGCAATGAGATGTTGCCGCTGTAGGCAACGTCCGACACGGAGCTCACGCCCCGCTCCGACAGACAGTCCGGCGGGCGCGGCAGACACTCTTCCGGCATCGGTGCCTGCCCCGGCACTGCTCTCGAAGGAGTCACCATGAACAGAAAAGCCGCATCCCGCCTGACCCTCGCCGCCATCGCCTCTGCCGCCGTCGCGCTGGCCGGTTGTGAAAGCATGACCCCCACGCAGAAAGGCACCGCCGTGGGTGCCGGCGTGGGCGCCGCCGGCGGCGCCGTGATCGGCAAGGCCGCCGGTGACCGCGCAGGCGTGGGTGCCGTGGTCGGCGGCGCGGTGGGCGCCATCGCCGGCAACATCTGGTCGAAGCGGCAGGAAGAGCGCAAGCGCCAGATGGAGCAGGCCACGCAGGGCACCGGCATCGACGTGACGCGCACCCCCGACAACCAGTTGAAGCTCAACGTGCCGAACGACGTGTCGTTCGACGTCAACAGCGCCAACATCAAGCCCGAGCTGCGCGGCGTGCTCGACACCTTCGCCAACAGCCTGCGCGGCGACCAGACCTCCGTACTGACCATCGTCGGCCACACCGACAGCACCGGCTCCGACGCGATCAACAACCCGCTGTCGCTGGAGCGTGCCCGCAGCGTGAGGGACTACCTCGCGGCGCGTGGCGTGCCGGCCAACCGGATCGAGACCGCGGGCCGCGGCGAACGCGAGCCGGTCGCCGACAACAACACCGACTCCGGCCGCGCACGCAACCGTCGGGTGGAGATGTATTTGCGCGAACCTGCGCAACAAGGGTGATTCATCCCATCGAGTGAATCATGAAAGCCAGAGGGCGCCCACGAGGCACCCTTTTTTATGCTCGCGGATAATCCGCCGGCCGCTTCCGAGGAGCCCCGACGTGACCCGCCCCATCCGTTCCCAGTACGAAGATTTCATGCGTCACGTGCACGAGCACGGCGTCGTCAAGGCCGATCGCACCGGCACCGGCACCCGCAGCGTGTTCGGCCACCAGATGCGCTTCGACCTGAACGAAGGTTTCCCGCTCGTCACCACCAAGAAGATCTTCACCAAGGCGGTGATCCTGGAGCTGCTGTGGTTCCTGCGCGGCGACAGCAACGCCAAGTGGCTGCAGGAGCGCGGCGTGACCATCTGGGACGAATGGGCCGCCCCCAACGGCGACCTCGGCCCGGTCTACGGCGTGCAGTGGCGCTCGTGGCCCACACCCGATGGCGGCCACATCGACCAGATCGCCGAAGTCGTGCACCAGCTCAAGACCAACCCCGACTCGCGCCGCATCATCGTGAGCGCGTGGAACGTGGCCGAGCTGTCGAAGATGGCGCTGATGCCGTGCCATGCGTTCTTCCAGTTCTACGTCGCGAACGGAAAACTGAGCTGCCAGCTCTACCAGCGCAGCGCCGACATCTTCCTCGGCGTGCCCTTCAACATCGCGAGCTACGCCCTGCTCACGCACATGCTGGCGCAGCAGTGCAACCTGCAGGTCGGCGACTTCATCTGGACCGGCGGCGACTGCCACATCTACAGCAACCACACCGAGCAGGTCGAGCTGCAGCTCTCGCGCAAGCCCTACCCCTATCCGCTGCTGCGCATCAAGCGCAAGCCCGACTCGATCTTCGACTACCAGTACGAAGACTTCGAGTTCCTCGAGTACCAGCACCACGAGACGATCAAGGCGCCGGTGGCGGTGTGAGGGGCCGCGCGATCACGCACGCCTGACCCGGCCTTTGTCGACGGCCTGCACGGGCTGTGATGTGATCGGCGCTCCCTGACACCGGAGCCCCCGATGACATTGCGCCCGATCCTCGCGTTCAGCCTCGCGTTCACCCTTGCCCTGCCCGCGGCGCAGGCCGCCTCCGTCGCCCCGGTGGCGGCCGAGAACGGCATGGTCGTCACCGCACAGCACCTGGCCACGCGGGTGGGCGTCGACGTGCTGAAGGATGGCGGCAACGCGGTCGACGCGGCGGTGGCGGTGGGCTACGCGCTGGCCGTCGTGTATCCCGCGGCGGGCAACCTCGGCGGCGGTGGCTTCATGACCATCCAGTTCGCCGATGGCCGCAAGACCTTCCTCGACTTCCGCGAGAAGGCCCCGCTCGCCGCCAAGCCCGACATGTACCTCGGCCCCGACGGCAATGTCGTGAAAGGCTTGAGCACCCGCGGCTACCTCGCCGCGGGCGTGCCCGGCACGGTGCACGGGCTCGAAGTCGCGCTGAAGAAATACGGCACGATGAAGCGCGCCGCGCTGATCGACCCGGCCATCCGCTACGCCGAGCGCGGCTTCGTGCTCGACCAGGGCGACATCGACATGCTGAAGACTGCGACCGAGGACTTCCGCAAGGACGCCCCCTCGGCTGCCATCTTCCTGAACAAGGGCGAGCCGTTCGAGGTGGGGCAGACGCTCAGGCAAGCCGACCTCGCACGCACGCTCAAGCGCATCCGCGCGCAAGGCGCCGACGGCTTCTACAAGGGCCCGGTCGCCGCCGAGATGGTGGCGGCAAGCCAGGCCGGCAAGGGCCTCTTCACGCAGGTCGACTTCGACGAGTACAGCACCCGCGAGATGGCGCCCATCGAGTGCGACTACCGCGGCTACCGTGTGGTCTCGGCGCCACCACCCAGCTCCGGCGGCGTGATCATCTGCGAGATGCTCAACATCCTCGAGGGCTATCCGCTGAAGGAGCTGGGCTTCCGCTCGGCGCAGGCCGTGCACTACCAGATCGAGGCCATGCGGCACGCGTATGCCGACCGCAACGCCTACCTCGGCGACCCCGATTTCGTGAAGAACCCGATCGAGCGCCTGCTCGACAAGACCTACGCCGCGAAGATCCGCGCCGCGATCGACCCGGCCAAGGCCGGCGTGTCGCAGGAGATCAAGCCCGGCGTGCCGCCGCATGAAGGCAGCAACACCACGCACTACTCCATCGTCGACAAGTGGGGCAACGCCGTCTCGGTGACCTACACGCTCAACGACTGGTTCGGCGCACGCGTGACCGCCGGCAAGACCGGCGTGCTGCTCAACAACGAGATGGACGACTTCACCTCCAAGGTGGGCGTGCCCAACATCTACGGCCTGGTGCAGGGCGAGGCCAACAGGATCGAGCCTGGCAAGCGACCGCTGAGCTCGATGAGCCCGACCATCGTGTCGAAGGACGGCAAGCCGGTGATGGTGGTCGGCACGCCGGGCGGCAGCCGCATCATCACCGTGGTGCTGCACACCATCCTCAACGTCGTCGACTACGGCATGAACATCCAGGAGGCGGTCGACGCGCCACGCTTCCACCAGCAGTGGCTGCCCGAAGCGACGAACTTCGAGCGCTTCGCGATCAGCCCCGACACGCAGAAGCTGCTCGAAGGCATGGGCCACAAGATCGGCAACCCGCAACCGGCCAACCACGTGGCGGCCATCCTGATCGG
>DASWSY010000544.1:0-2473 GCA_036402415.1 Rhizobacter sp.
GGCCGCTTCGCACTGCGCCATCGTCATGGCCGGCCCGGCCGATGCGTCGGCCGTGCCCGGCGCCACCTTGCGGATCAGGAGCCCCGGCTGCGGCTCGAAGTCGTGCCGCACGCCGCAGTCCACCACCGTGAGCGCCAGGCCGTGCTGGCGCGCCAGCACGCTCACCGCGGCGCCGCCGGCGAGGAAGTTCTCGACCATCTGCCAGGTGACGTCGCTCGGGTAGGCCGACACGCCGCGTGCGGCCAGCCCGTGGTCGCCCGCAAACACCAGGAGCTGCGGCGAACGCCACCCCGGGGAATCGGTCTGCTGGATCAGGCCCACCTGCAGGGCGAGCGATTCGATGCGGCCCAGCGAGCCGGTGGGCTTGGTCTTGCGGTCGAGCCGCTGCTGCAGCCGCTGGCGCAGCACGGGGTCGTGGAAGTCGGCGATGTCGGGCAGGTTCATGGGGAGGTCAGTCGAGCAGGCCCATCAGCGCGCCCGGCTCGAAATGGAGGTCGATGAAATCGGCGAGCCCGTCGAACACGGCATCGAGCGGCCGGACGCCTGCGCCGAAGAGCGCATGCATCACCGCGGCCGACTCGAAGAGCCCGTGCGCGTACAGGCCCAGCACGCTGCCGTGCTGCCAGCCGATGGCCTCGCCTCGGGGGTTGAACAGCACGGCTGGCGCGCTGGCACCCGCCGCCGGGGTGGTGCGGCCGTGGCGGATCTCGTAGCCGCCCGCCTGCACCCCCGAGAGGGCCGACCAAGCGCCCCTCACCTCGCCAAAGCGCACCGGCGTGGCCGACAGCAGCTTGCGCGGCTCGAAGGTGGTGACCAGCGGCAGCAGGCCGAGGCCCTGAGCGTCGCCGTCGACGCCGTGCGGGTCCAGCAGGGCATCCCCGAGCATCTGCAGGCCGCCGCACACGCCGAGCACGCGGCCTCCCCGCTCCGCGTGTGCACGAATCGGCGCATCGAGCCGCTGCGCGCGCAGCCACGCGAGGTCACCGCTCGTGTGCTTGGAGCCGGGCAGCACGACCCAGTCGGCCTCGGTGAGGACGGCCAGATCGGCGGCGCTGCGCACCCAGTGCAGACGCACGCCGGGCAGGTTGCGCAAGGGCTGGAACTCGTCGAGGTTGCTGATGCGCGGATAGGCGACCACGGCGATTCGCACGCCGTCGCCGGGGCCGCTCGGCGTGTCGTCGAACACCCCGTCTTCCTCGGGCAGGCCGTGGCCGCGCCACATCGGCAGCACGGCGATCGTGGGCACGCCGGTGAGTTGCTGGAGCTGGCCGGGGCCGGGCGCGAGCAGCGCCGCGTCACCCCGGAAGCGGTTGAGCACGAAGCCGCGCACCAGGCCACGCTCGTTGGCCGGCAGGAGCTGGTGCGTGCCGTAGAGATGGGCGAAGGCGCCGCCACGGTCGATGTCCGTCACCAAGAGGCAGGCGGCGCGGGCCTCGCGGGCGGTGCGCATGTTGACGAAATCGCTCGCATGCAGGTTGATCTCGGCCGGCGAGCCGGCGCCTTCGATCACGAGCAGGTCGTTCTCTTGGCGCAGCGCGTGCAGCGCCTCCCTCGCGCTCGGCCACAGCGCCTCGCTGCGCTCGCGCCAGGGCACGGCCGCGAGCTCGGGCCGCACCTCGCCCATCACCACCACCTGGCTGCGCGTGTCGAGCTCGGGCTTGAGCAGCACCGGGTTCATGCGCACTTCCGGCACGCGGCGGGCGGCCAGCGCCTGGAAGTACTGCGCGCTGCCGATCTCGCCCAGGCCGCCGTCGGCGCCCGGCACGACACGTGCGTTGTTGCTCATGTTCTGCGCCTTGAAGGGCGCGACCTTCAAGCCCCGTCGCGCGTACCAGCGGCACAGCGCGGCGGCGAGCCAGCTCTTGCCGGCACCGCTGGTGGTGCCGAGCACCATCACGGCACGGGCGCTCACCGCACGATCCCCCGCCAGGCGTCACGCAGCGCCTGCTGTGCGGCCGGCGGCTGCACGCTCATGCGCACATGGCCGGGCAGACCCATGGACGTGGTGTCGCGAAGCTTCACGCCCCGCTCGCGCAGGCGCGGCAGCAATGCGGCATCGGTCCATCGCACCGTGTAGAACGGGGTCACGCTGCCCTCGTCGCATGTCCAGCCGAGCTCGGCGCACAGGGCAAGCTGCTGCCGCTTCCACGCCCGCAGGGTGTGCAGGCTGTCGGCCAGCCAGGCCTGAGTGGCCGCGTCGGCCCAGGCCTCGAGCAGGGCCACGCCGTGCGCGCCCAGCGGCCACGACGGCGCCAGCATGTGCAGGTCGTCCAGCAGCGCGTCGTCGGGCGGTGCGATGGCATAGGCCCCGCGCACGCCCGTCAGTCCGAGCGCCTTGTTGGGCGACCACAGCTGCCATGCCTGGGCCGGCAGCGGCGGCGCGTCACCCCCCAGGCGGAGCGGCGCGTAGGCCCGGTCGACCACGAGCGTGGCGCCCTCGCGCACCGCGGGCGCGCGGCGACTGTGCCCTGCC
>DASWSY010000545.1:0-11418 GCA_036402415.1 Rhizobacter sp.
CGGGTGATGAAGGCCCTGCAGGTTCACGCCGGCCCGCGTGCGCTGAAGCACCTGCGGGAGCAGGGCCTCTCGGCGCAGGACGTGCGTGCCGTGCCGGGCGCCGCGGGCGGGCCGAAAGGCCTGGTGCTGAGCCCGCTCGACCAGTACATCTTCGGCGAGTGGCTGCGCGAGGCGGCGCAGCCGGTGCACCTGATCGGCGCCTCGATCGGTGCCTGGCGCATGGCCACCGCCTGCATGGACGATCCGGTGAAGGCCTTCGCCCGCATGGCCGACGACTACATCACCCAGGAGTACCAGCACCAGCCCGGCAAGGCGCCGACGCCCACGCACGTGAGCGAGGTCTTCGGCGCGAAGCTGCTGGAGCGCTTCGCCGGCCGCGAGGCCGAGGTGCTCGGCCATCCCCGCTTTCGTCTGCACGTGTTCACGAGCCGCGGCCGGCACGTGCTCAGACGAGAAGGCCTCGCGCTTTCGCGCGTGACCACACCCCTGGGCTACCTGGGCGCGTTCGCGACCAACGTGGTCAGTCGTCGCGCGATGGGCGCCTGGCTCGAGCGGGTCATCTTCTCGGATGCGCGCGACGAGTTCCCGTTGCGCACCCACGACTACAGCACGCGCATGGTGCCGCTCGATGCGCGAAATCTGCAGCCGAGCATCCTCGCGAGCTGCTCGATCCCGTTCTGGCTCGATGCCGTGCGCGACATTCCTGGCGCGCCGCGCGGGGCGTACTGGGACGGCGGGATCACGGACTACCACCTGCACCTGAACTACGCCTCGATGCGCGAGGGGCTCGTGCTTTATCCACACTTTCAGCGCGCGGTGATCCCCGGATGGCTCGACAAGGCGTTGAAACACCGACATCGCGCCAGCGCACACCTTGATAATGTCGTGGTCGTGTCGCCAAGCCCGGAGTGGATTGCCACGCTTCCCGACGGGAAGCTCCCGGACCGCAACGACTTCAAACGCTATAAACACGATGTGCCCGCCCGGGTGAGGGCCTGGAGGCGGGCAGTGGCGGAGAGCCAGCGCCTGCGCGACGAGTTCCAGTTGCTCGTCGAACGGCGCGAGTCCATCGCCGCGTTGCCACTTTGATCACCGACAGACGACCGTCGACCACCACAAGGAGGAGTCGCACATGACCAACCCGCAAGGCCGCCAGAACGTGCAGGCCGTACAACTGCCCCACGAGCCTTTGCCGGACTACTATCCTCCGGGCGACCTTCAGGCGCGCGAAAGCTTCCTGCGCAAGACCTTCGACGACACTGCCGTCGACTACAACAAGCTCGAGAGCATCCTCGGCTTTGGCACGGGCGCGAGCTACCGCGGGCGGGCTCTCAAGCGTGCCGGCCTCAAGCCTGGCATGACGGTGGTCGACGTGGGCATGGGCACGGGCATCGTGTCGCAGCAGATCCTCAAGATCACCGGCGAGCCCGGCAAGCTGATCGGTGTCGACCCGAGCCCCGGGATGATGGCGCAGGCCAAGCTGCCGCCCGAAGTGGTCTGCAAGCTCGGCCGTGCGGAAGAGATTCCGGTGCCGGACGCGTCGGTCGACTTCCTGGTGATGGGCTATGCGCTGCGTCACATCAGCGATTTCTCCGCCGCCTGCACCGAGTTCCGGCGCGTGCTGAAGCCGGGCGGCAAGCTCCTGATCCTCGAGATCACCATGCCGCAGAGCCGCCTGGGCACGATGGTCCTCAAGGCCTACATGCGCGGCGTGGTGCCGCTGCTGGCACGGGTGGTGTCGAAGTCGGCCACCACGCCGATGCTGTGGCGCTACTACTGGGACACCATCGCCGGGTGCATCCCGCCGGCGCAGGTGATCGCCTCGCTCAGCGCCGCCGGCCTGCACGAGGCGGGCCGGTATGTGGAATTGGGCATCTTTTCGGAGTACACGGCGAGAGGCTGAACTACAATCGCCGCCTCGCCAGACGCACTGGCAACTCACAAGAGCGAGAAGGGCACCATGGTTATGACACCGCGAACTACGACCGGGCAGGTACAGGTTTAGTCGGCCGCGGCTTCGTCACGTCATTTCTCGTCATCTTCGAAAAGCGCGGTTCGTCACCGCGCTTTTTGCTTTCTGGAGTGTGCTCAACATGATTTCCGTTCAATTGCCCGATGGGTCCAAGCGTGAGTTCGACGGCCCGGTGACGGTGGCCGAGGTGGCCGCATCCATCGGCACCGGCCTGGCCAAGGCGGCACTCGCCGGCCGCGTGGGGCAGGGCGCCGACGCGAAGGTCGTCGACACCAGCTATCGCATCGAAGGAGACACCTCGCTTGCCATCGTGACCGACAAGGACGCCGATGGCCTGGATGTCATCCGCCATTCCACGGCTCACCTGCTGGCGTATGCGGTGAAGGAGCTCTTCCCCGAGGCTCAGGTGACGATCGGCCCGGTCATCGAGAACGGCTTCTACTACGACTTCTCCTACAAGCGTCCCTTCACGCCCGAGGACCTGGCGGCCATCGAAGCCAAGATGACGGAGTTGGCGAAGAAGGACGAGAAGGTCGAGCGCCGCGTGCTGCCGCGCGACGAAGCCGTCGCCTATTTCAAGAGCCTGGGCGAGCACTACAAGGCCGAGATCATCGCGAGCATCCCGGCCAACGAAGACGTGTCGCTCTACCGCGAAGGCAAGTTCGAAGACCTCTGCCGCGGCCCGCACGTGCCCAGCACCGGCAAGCTCAAGCACTTCAAGCTGATGAAGGTGGCCGGCGCCTATTGGCGCGGCGACCATCGCAACGAGATGCTGCAGCGGGTCTACGGCACGGCCTGGGCCACCAAGGAGGAACTGCAGCAGTACCTGCACATGCTCGAAGAGGCCGAGAAGCGGGACCATCGCCGCCTGGGCCGGGAACTGGACCTCTTTCACATCGACGAGCACTCGCCCGGCACGGTGTTCTGGCACCCCAAGGGCTGGACGATCTGGCAGGAAGTCGAGCAGTACATGCGCCGCGTCTACCGCGAAAACGGCTACCTGGAGGTCAAGGGCCCGCAGATCCTCGACAAGGGCCTGTGGGAGAAGACCGGCCACTGGGACAAGTACCGCGAGAACATGTTCACGACGGAATCGGAGAAGCGCGACTACGCGCTCAAGCCGATGAACTGCCCCGGCCACATCCTGATCTTCAAGCAGGGCATCAAGAGCTACCGCGACCTGCCGCTTCGCTACGGCGAGTTCGGCCAGTGCCACCGCAACGAGCCCACGGGCGGCCTCCACGGGATCATGCGGGTGCGCGGCTTCACGCAGGACGACGGCCACATCTTCTGCACCGAAGATCAGATCCAGGCCGAGGTGACGGCCTTCACGACGCTGCTGCAGAAGGTCTACAAGGACTTCGGCTTCACGGACATCATCTACAAACTGTCCACCCGTCCCGAGAACCGCATCGGCACCGAGGAGGGCTGGGACAAGGCTGAGGCCGCCCTGGCCGACGGTCTCAAGGCCTCGGGTTGCGAGTTCGAGTACCTGCCGGGCGAAGGCGCGTTCTACGGACCGAAGATCGAGTACACCTTGAAGGACGCCCTAGGACGCCCGTGGCAGTGCGGCACCATCCAGGTCGACCCCAACCTCCCGGAGCGGCTCGACGCCGATTTCGTGGGCGAAGACGGCAACCGCCATCGGCCGCTGATCCTGCACCGCGCGATCGTGGGCAGCCTGGAGCGCTTCATCGGCATCCTGATCGAGCAGCACGCTGGGGCGTTGCCTGCGTGGCTCGCACCGGTACAGGCCGTGGTCATGAGCATCACCGACGACCAGGCTGAGTACGCGCAGGAGGTCGCGAAAACGCTTCTAAAACAAGGGCTTAGAGTCGAGACCGATTTGCGCAACGAGAAAATTACCCGTAAAATTCGAGAGCATTCCCTGCAAAAGGTCCCGTTCCTCCTGGTCGTTGGTGACAAGGAGAAGGCGAACGGGGCTGTTGCCGTGCGCGCTCGCGGCAACCAAGACCTCGGTGTGATGCCCCTCGCCGACTTCGCTTCGAAGCTCGCGGGTGACATCGCCAATCGCGTTTGACGAGAGGTCCGGTTGTCTGGCGCGCGTTGATTGTTTTTGGGCCCTGTTGCCTTGGGGTTCGCTGAAGGAATTGAACTATCGCTACTTTTGCTGACCGCCGCGCTCCGAATGTGGAACGCAAGCACCGCCTGAACCGCGAGATCATGGCGCCGGAAGTCCGGCTGAACGGGGTGGACAACGAGCCCTTGGGCATCGTCCCCCTCCAGGAAGCTCTGCGGATGGCGGGTGAACTGGATGTTGACTTGGTCGAGATCGCTGCCCAGGCAGACCCGCCTGTGTGCCGCTTGATGGACTACGGCAAGTTCAAGTACCAGGAGCAGAAGCGCGCGGCGGAGGCCAAGGCCAAGCAGAAGGTCATCGAGATCAAGGAAGTCAAGTTCCGCCCGGGCACCGATGAAGGCGACTACCAGATCAAGCTGCGCAACCTGCGCCGCTTCATCGAGGAAGACGGCGACAAGGGCAAGGTCACGCTGCGCTACCGCGGCCGCGAGATCACCCACCAGGACATCGGCATGCGGCTTCTCGAGCGCATCCGCGACGATCTGGCGGATTGTTCGGTGGTCGAGAACATGCCCAAGCTCGAAGGCCGCCAGATGATCATGGTCCTCGGGCCGAAGAAGCGATAGAGCGTTTGAAGAATTCATTGCCCTGGTTTGGTCACCAGGGCAATGCAAGAAGCCTCTGCAGGCTTACAAGACCGCGAGAGCATTCGCGGGCGCCTGCAGGAGCAATTTAGAAGGAGCAGTCATGCCCAAAATGAAGACCAAGAGCAGTGCGAAAAAGCGTTTTCGCGTTCGTCCGGGTGGCACCGTCAAGCGTGGTCAGGCGTTCAAGCGCCACATCCTGACCAAGAAGTCGACGAAGAACAAGCGCCAGCTCCGCGGTGCTGTCGGCGTCCACGAGACCAACATGGCAGGAATGGCGCAGATGCTGCCGTTCGCCGGTCTCTGATTTCTAGAAAGGAAACGACATGCCTCGCGTCAAACGTGGTGTCACCGCACGTGCTCGTCACAAGAAAGTTCTCGCACTCGCCAAGGGTTTCCGCGGCCGCCGCAAGAACGTATTCCGCATCGCCAAGGAAGCGGTCATGCGCGCTGGGCAATATGCCTATCGCGATCGCCGCACCAAGAAGCGTGTGTTCCGCCAGCTCTGGATCGCCCGTATCAACGCGGCGAGCCGTGGCCTGGGCGTCACCTACAGCAAGTTCATGGCAGGCCTGAAGAAGGCCAACATCGACATCGACCGCAAGGTCCTTGCCGACATGGCCGTGAATGATCCTGCCGCTTTCGGCAGCATCGTCGAGAAGGTGAAGGCCCAGCTCGCTTGATGTCGTGATCACGCCGGGGGCAGTCGAACCCGGCGCACGCAAGCTTTCGAAGGCCGACCTCGTGTGCGGCCTTTTTTGTTTGTCCCGAATCCGTTTTCCGTCTCACTGAACCGATGAACGATCTCGATCAACTGGTGCATGCTGCGCAGGCCGACTTCGACGAAGCCGCGGCACCCGCCGATCTGGAGAACGCCAAGGCGCGCTACCTCGGCAAGGCCGGGCGTGTCACCGAGTTGCTCAAGGGCTTGGCCGCACTGTCGCCCGAAGAGAAAAAGACCCGCGGTGCCGAGATCAACGTGGCCAAGCAGCGCGTCGAAGCCGCGCTCAATGCCCGGCGACAAGCGCTGGCCGACGCAGAACTGCAGGCGCAGCTCAAGGCCGAGGCGCTCGACGTCACCTTGCCCGGCCGCAAGCGTGGCACCGCCGGCCTGCACCCGATCACCCGCACGATGGAGCGCATCGAGGCAATCTTCGGCTCGATGGGTTTCGATGTGGCCGACGGCCCGGAGATCGAGACCGACTGGTACAGCTTCACCGCACTGAACAACCCCGAGAATCATCCGGCGCGTTCGATGCAGGACACCTTCTACGTCGACATGAAAGACGCCGAAGGTCGCTGGCTCAACCTGCGCCCGCACACCTCGCCGATGCAGGTGCGCTACGCCCAGGCGCATGCGAAGAAGTACGAAGGCCAGGCGGCGATGCCCGACATCCGCGTGATCGCGCCGGGTCGCACCTACCGCGTCGACAGCGATGCGACGCACTCTCCGATGTTCCACCAGGTCGAAGGGCTGTGGATCGGCGAGAACGTGAGCTTCAAGGACCTGAAGTCGATGTACCTCGACTTCATCCAGGCCTTCTTCGAGACCACCGAACTCAAGCTGCGCTTCCGGCCCAGCTACTTTCCGTTCACCGAGCCCAGTGCCGAGATCGACATCATGTTCGAGCGGGGGCCGCTAAAGGGGCGCTGGCTGGAGGTGTCGGGCTCTGGCCAGGTGCACCCGCAGGTCGTCCGCAACATGGGGCTCGACCCCGAGCGCTACATCGGCTTCGCGTTTGGCTCGGGCATCGATCGCCTGGCCATGCTGCGCTATGGCGTGAGTGACCTGCGCCTGTTCTTCGAGGGCGACCTGCGCTTCCTCTCTCAATTCAAGTAATCCAAAAGCAGACGACGAGATGCAATTTCCAGAGTCCTGGCTGCGGGAGTTCTGCAATCCGCCCCTCAGCACCGAAGAGCTGGCCGACCTGCTGACCATGTCCGGCATGGAGGTCGAGGAGCTGCGCCCGGTGGCGCCCCCGTTCTCCGACGTGGTGGTCGCCGAGGTGCTGGAGGTCGCACGCCATCCGAACGCCGACCGGCTCAACGTCTGCCAGGTGCGCACCGGCAACGGCCCGACGCTCAATATCGTCTGCGGCGCCCCCAACGTGCGCCCCGGCATCAAGGTGCCGTGCGCCCTTGTCGGCGCCAAGCTGCCGCCGCCGGAGGAGGGCGGTGCACCGTTCGAGATCAAGCTCGGCAAGCTGCGCGGCGTCGAGAGCCAGGGCATGTTGTGCTCGGCGCGCGAGCTTAAGTTGTCGGAGGACCACGGCGGCCTGCTGATCCTCGACGAGGACGCGCCGGTGGGCGCCTCGATCCGCGAGCACCTGAAGCTCGACGACACGCTCTTCACGCTCAAGCTCACGCCCAACCTCGGGCACTGCCTGAGCGTCTACGGGGTAGCGCGCGAAGTCGCAGCGCTCACCGGTGCGCCGCTCGTCACACCGCGCTTCACCCCGGCGAAGGTACTGCATTCGGACAAGCTGCCGGTGCGCGTCGAAGCGCCGGACCTGTGCGGCCGCTTCTCCGGCCGCATCATCCGCAACGTCAACACGAAGGCAAAGACGCCATCATGGATGGTCGACCGCCTGGCACGCTGCGGCCAGCGCTCGGTGACGGCACTCGTCGACATCTCGAACTACGTGATGTTCGAGTACGGCCGCCCGTCGCACATCTTCGACCTCGACAAGATCCACGGCGGCCTCGTCGTGCGCTGGGGCCGCAAGGGCGAGCAGCTCAAGCTGCTGAACGGCAACACGATCGAAGTCGACGAGCAGGTCGGCGTGATCGCCGATGACCAGGCCGTCGAGTCGCTCGCCGGCATCATGGGTGGCGATGCCACTGCCGTCTCCGACGACACACGCAACGTCTACGTCGAGGCCGCCTTCTGGTGGCCCGAGGCGGTGGCCGGCCGTTCGCGCCGCTACAACTTCAGCACCGATGCCGGCCATCGTTTCGAGCGCGGCGTCGATCCGGCGCAGACGGTCGAGCACATCGAGCACGTCACGCAGCTGATTCTCGAGATCTGCGGTGGCGAGCCGGCCTCGATGGACGACCAGACCACCAGGGTGCCGGCGCGCAAGGCGGTGCCGCTGCGTGTCGAGCGTGCCTCCAAGGTGATCGGCATGCCGGTCACGCAGGCGCAGTGCCTGGAAGTGCTGCGTCGCCTCGGCCTCGAAGTGAGCGAAGGCCCGGGCGTGCTGACCGTCACACCGCCGAGCTGGCGCTTCGACCTGCAGATCGAAGAAGACCTGATCGAGGAAGTCGTGCGCGTGCTCGGCTACCAGAACCTGCCCGACACGCCGCCGGTGGGGCCCATCCGCGCCCACGTGCGCAGCGAATCGCGCCGGAGCGTGCATGCCATCCGCCATGCGCTGGCATCGCTCGACTATCAGGAAACGATCAACTTCAGCTTCGTCGAGGAGCGCTGGGAGAAAGAGCTCGCCGGTAACGAGAACCCGATCCGCGTGCTGAACCCGATTGCCAGTCCGCTGTCGGTGATGCGGTCCAGCCTGATCGGCAGCCTCGTGTCGGTGTTGCGCTTCAACCTGGCGCGCAAGGCGACGCGCGTCCGCGTGTGTGAAGTTGGCCGTGTCTTCAAGCGAGACGAGACGGTGGTCGATGGCGCCGCAACGGTGGCGGGCATCGATCAGCCGATGCGTGTTGCGGGCCTCGCCTACGAGTCGGTGGACGAACTCCAGTGGGGCACGAAGGCGCGGCAGGTGGACTTCTTCGATGTGAAGGGCGACGTCGAAGCCTTGCTGTCACCGCGTTTGGCGCGCTTCGTGCCGGCAGCGCACCCTGCCTTGCACCCAGGACGCTCTGCGCGCATCGAGATCGATGGACGCGCCATCGGCTTCGTGGGCGAGCTGCATCCCCAGTGGCGCCAGGCGTACGAACTGCCCGGGACACCCGTGGTTTTCGAGCTCGACGCTGCTGCTCTGGCCGAGCGGCCACTGCCCGTCTTCCAGCCGATCCCGCGACAGCAGTCCGCATGGCGCGACATCGCGGTGATCGCCGGCGACCAGGTGAGTCACGATGCGCTCATCGAAACCGCCAAGAGTGCCAATGCGCAGCTGGTGCGCGCGGTCAAGCTCTTCGACGTCTACAAGCCGGCGCCCGGCACGTCGACCGACATGGCCCCCGGCGAGCGCAGCCTGGCGCTGCGATTGGAGATCCTCGACGACACGACCACGCTGACCGACGAGCGGATCGAGGCGGTCAAGGCCGAGGTAGTGGCCGCGCTCGGCCAACGGCTTGGCGTGCGTCTGCGTGCGTGACCTGCTGGATAACCCGAATGAGCACCCCCCCTCCCGAGAAAGCGCCTGACCGCGTGTTGTTACCGACTCTCGAAACGCCGACCTTGACCAAGGCCGAGCTGGCTGAGCTGCTGTTCGAGCGCCTGGGCCTCAACAAGCGCGAGTCCAAGGACATGGTCGAAGCCTTCTTCGACATCATCCATGGGACGCTTGTCGCAGGAGAAGACGTCAAGATGTCGGGGTTTGGCAACTTCAACATCCGCCGCAAGGCGCCGCGGCCGGGCCGCAACCCCCGTACCGGCGAGGCGATCCCGATCAAGGCGCGCAATGTCGTCACATTTCACGCGAGCCACAAACTTAAGGGGGTTGTCCAAGGCGACATCCCGGCGGGAGACGACTTCGAGTAAAGTCTAGCTTTCTCTCCTGATCTTATTGATTTAAATGGAGAAAGCGCTTCCCGCCATTCCTGCCAAACGCTACTTCACCATTGGGGAAGTGAGCGATTTGTGCGGCGTGAAGCCGTATGTGCTGCGCTATTGGGAACAGGAGTTCACGCAGCTCAAGCCCATGAAGCGTCGCGGCAACCGGCGCTACTACCAGCACCACGAGGTGCTCCTGATCCGCCGCATCCGTGAGTTGCTGTACGAGCAGGGTTTCACCATCAGCGGCGCACGCAACCGTCTGACCGAACTGGTCCATCACGCCCGCGGCGAACCTGCGGAGGGATTCCCGGCAACGGAACCCGAGGGCCAGGACGGGGCCGACGTCGCGGACGATGTTGCGGTCGCGGCGGCAGAGCCCTTGCCGGTGCCGGAAGTGGTCACGACCGAGGTCTCGATGGGGCAGATGCGGCAGGAGCTGATCTCGATCCGCGGATTGCTCGTCGTCTGAGGCGGGAGCCTCGATCTTTTCAGGCTATACTGCGCGGCTCGTCGGGGTGTAGCGCAGCCTGGTAGCGCACTTGCATGGGGTGCAAGGGGTCGCGAGTTCGAATCCCGCCACCCCGACCATTGAGAACAGCACAAGCCCGGTACCGAAAGGTGCCGGGCTTTTTGCTTTGCGATGAGGATGAAAAAGGGGCTCCGATGGAGCCCCTGGTGCAGAGCGTGATGCGCGTCACCGGCTGGCAGGACTGGCGGGAGTCGCCGGTGTCGCAGCTGCCGGGGCCGACGCCGCGGCCGGCGCGCCGTGCGTCGTCGTGCTGCTGGTGGCGGCCGTCATCGGCAGCAGCGGCACGATCAAGAGCGCCACGATGTTGATGATCTTGATCAGCGGGTTCACCGCGGGGCCGGCCGTGTCCTTGTATGGGTCGCCGACGGTGTCGCCGGTCACGGCCGCCTTGTGCGCCTCGGAGCCCTTGCCCCCGTGGTGGCCGTCTTCGATGTACTTCTTGGCGTTGTCCCATGCGCCGCCGCCGGTGCACATCGAGATGGCGACGAAGAGGCCGGTCACGATGGTGCCCATCAGGAGGCCTCCGAGCGCGGCCGGGCCGAGCAGCAGGCCAACCAGGATCGGCACGACGACGGGCAGCAGGCTCGGCACGATCATCTCCTTGATCGCCGCGGTGGTGAGCATGTCGACCGCCTTGCCGTACTCGGGCTTGCCAGTGCCTTCCATGATGCCCTTGATGTCGCGGAACTGGCGTCGCACTTCCTCCACCACCGAGCCGGCGGCGCGGCCCACGGCTTCCATGGCCATCGCGCCGAAGAGGTAGGGGATCAGGCCGCCGATGAAGAGGCCCACGATCACCATGTGGTTCGACAGGTCGAAGCTCACGTGCATGCCGCGCGATTCGAGCGCGTGCGTGTAGTCGGCGAAGAGCACCAGTGCTGCCAGGCCGGCAGAGCCGATGGCGTAGCCCTTGGTGACCGCCTTGGTGGTATTGCCCACCGCGTCGAGCGGGTCGGTGATGTCGCGCACGCTGTCGGGCAGCTCGGCCATCTCGGCGATGCCGCCGGCGTTGTCGGTGATGGGCCCGTAGGCGTCGAGCGCCACCACGATGCCCGCCATGCTGAGCATGGCGGTGGCGGCGATGGCGATGCCGTAGAGGCCAGCCAGCCAGTACGACACGACGATGGCGATGCACACGAAGATCACCGGCCAGGCGGTGGACTTCATCGACACGCCCAGGCCCGCGATGATGTTGGTGCCATGTCCGGTGGTCGAGGCCTGGGCCACATGCTGCACCGGCTTGTAGTCGGTGCCGGTGTAGTACTCGGTGATCCACACCATCGCGGCAGTGAGCACCAGGCCGACAACGCACGCGCCGAAGAGCGACATCGCGCTCACCGTGCCGCCGCCGGCCAAGGCCACCGGGGCCGGGAACATGGTGCGCGCCACGAAGAAGAACGCAATCAGCGACAGCACGCCCGCGACGATGAGGCCGCGGTAGAGCGCCGGCATCACGTTCTTCATGCCGGGCGAGGCCTTCACGAAACTGCAGCCGATGATCGACGCGATGATCGACACGGCGCCCAGGACGATGGGGAACACCACCGCGTT